>SABN01000070.1 GCA_009928955.1 Opitutia bacterium
CCGGGGGGGGGGGGGGGGGGGGCGCGGATCGAAGAATATCAATGATCGATCCGGCATGTAAATAGCATCGCGCGCCAAACCGTGGCGCGGCCATCTTGGCCGTGAGTCACGGCCTGGCAGCCCGTGCCACGAGATGGCGCCCGTGACAGCATTGCATGGCCGGATGAATAATGAAACGGGTGTCTTCGCGGAAATCAACGGCTTCTCGCACAGCGGAAACCCAGGGTGTCGGGTTCCGCGTATTCCTCGACATTGTTGATCCGTCCCGCCACTCGCGCATCATTCGCCAAGACATCCCAGGCTCCGCCCCGCAACACCCGGAAATGCCCATTCTCAGGGCCTCTGGGATCGATGGCATAGGTTGCCGAATAGACGCCGGACCAATCCCAGCACCATTCCCACACGTTTCCCGCCATGTCATGCAGCCCGTAGCCGTTTCCCGCGAAGCACCCCACGGGAGTGGTATAAGGGTAGTCTCCCGACTCGGCATCGGGATGGTACCCATAGGTCGGGCTTACGTCGTAGGAGAACAGATTCGTGGTGGCGTAATAATTGGCCCGTTTGTGCTGGATGGCGTCGCCTCCCCAGGGAAACAACCGGCCTTGCCGGCCGCCGCGCGCGGCTTTCTCCCATTCCGCCTCGGTTGGGAGTCGATATCCGGTTGCCGACCAATCGACGCACGAGTTGCTGATGGCCAGAGTTCCCGTCTGGTACAAGCCGGAAAAGTCGGAATCAACGTAGTAGCATGGGCGCAACCCCTCGAGCTGGCTGCGGGCGTTGCACCATTTCACGCAATCGTGCCAGTACACGGAGTGGACCGGATGGTTGTTGGCCTTGCCCGCGCCCGGATGGCCGAAGGCGTAGCCGTTCGTGATGGCCCAGTCGTACA
Organism: Opitutia bacterium; assembly: GCA_009928955.1. Classification (GTDB taxonomy): domain Bacteria; phylum Verrucomicrobiota; class Kiritimatiellia; order CAIQIC01; family Lenti-01; genus Lenti-01. The sequence continues at coordinate 890 of SABN01000070.1, forward strand.
CCTCTCTCCATTTGCCGTAGCTCACCTCCATCTCGTCCATCCAAAACCCGCTGATGAAGTTGGTGTGCACCGGCCCCAAAATGCCGGATTGTCCCAGTTCGACATCGCCTCCATCGATCCATGCCATGCCCTCCGGCGGCGGATTGGTGGCCATCACGACCCGGTAAAGCATAGGCACGGAAACCGTGAAGCCCTCGCGCGTCTGGCCATCGATCGATCCAATGTTGTCGAACGTCCGATACCACGGACCTTCCGCTCGAGATGCCCATTCGATGCGATACAGGGCATTGCTGTTGATGGCATTTGTCCACGATAGTTGCCCGTTGGCATGGAATGAAGCGATGGCCAGGCTTTGGCCATGCGCGGCAGGCGCCAGAAGACTGAAGATCGCCGCAAGCATCAATGACTTTCCGATGGTGTATTTCATTGCCGACCTCCTATCGTCACAAGCAATTCCGTTCTGTCCTCGATCCACCCGCAACCGTGCCGCCGATTCTTAGCTGTGGTCGCCCCATGGAGTCAACCCGAATGACCAGAACGTCACGGGTCAGCGGACCCGACACCTTGTGGCGGGTACGCTGGACCCCATTGTTGGATGCTTGATCATTTTCTTAATCCATTGGTCCAGCCGTTGAAGTAATAAAGCTCTTCTCCGGAGGGTGCATCAATGTCCACAATTCTGACGCTGTCGCGTGTTGCCAATATTTCCTGGGCATCATATTCCACGGGTATAGCGTCACGCTCAAACGTGACGCAGCGCCAGCGGTAGAAGGTATTATATTGTTTCGTGTAGTATCCGATCTCGCATAGAGTGTCGTTCGGCATGAAATACATCTGGGGGATGATTTGATAGACGGACTGTCCCCCGCGCGAATAATGAAAATGATGCACTGGGGATGGCTCTAATACCGGCGAGGGCGGTATATCTTTCCCGGGTAAGACAACATTTGCCCATAGATAGACAACCGGGGGATAGTCCTGCATATAGGCCGGGACGAAGTAGTTTGTAGACATTATATAATATCCAACTGGCAGTTCAAAAACCTGTTGATAGTTGAATGGTCCCTTGCGCTCAGGGGGCGAATCGGCAAAGCAATGCAACGATAAGAGGCCTGCTAAGCTGTAGGCTAAAAATAGGCGGCCATTGATAAAAATATTCATTTATCTCTCTTCATCCAACAGTTTTATTCGCCGTACGTTTCGTACGTTGATTTATGTTTTGAAACGCTGTCCACGGGCACAGGATAGGAACAGGCCGGGGTTGGGTCAATGCGGCAATTCCATGCCGGGCAATCATAAGAGAACGGGAGTTCATTATTGGCTTGCCGGCGGAGTCGTCTTCATGCGGGAACGGGAAAACGAAATCAGACTACTGTGCGGGAGGGCGCCATGGACGAGCGAATGGTTGAGTTCGGGGACTGAAAGAAGGGCGGCCTGTAAAATCCAAACAGCCCGGCGGTCTCGGCGAGACCGCCCTGCCACCAACGACCAACGACCAACCATCAACCCCCTAGGGTTTCGTGCCGTGGACCATGGGGACGAAGCGGACGGGGAGGTCGTAGGTGAGTTCGGGCTGGCCGTCGCGTTTGGTGAGGATGACGAGGCGCTGGGCGAAGGACTCGCCGAGGGGGAGGATCATGCGTCCGCCTTCCTTGAGCTGGTCGACGAGGGCCTGGGGGATTTCCTCGGGCGCGCAGGTGACGATGACGCTGTCGAAGGGGGCGTGCTCCGGCCAGCCCTTGTAGCCGTCGCCGGCGAGGACGCGGACGCGGTCCGCGTAGCCCTCGGCGCGGAGGGCGGCTTCGGCGTGCCGGGCCAGGTCGGGGACGATTTCGATCGAGTAGACCTGAGCGCCGCATTCGGCGAGGACGGCGGCCTGGTAGCCGGACCCGGTGCCGATTTCCAGCACCTTCTCGCCGGGGGCGGGCCGGATGCGTTCGGTCATGTAGGCGACGACGAACGGCTGGGAAATCGTCTGGTGGTGGCCGATGGGGCCGGGATGGTCGCCATAGGCCGTCCGGAGGTCGCGGTAGGCGTCCGGGATGAAGCGGTGGCGCTGGATCTTGGCCATGGCCGCCAGCACGGTCGCGTCGGCGATGCCGTAGGCCCGCAACTGCCGGACCATGTCGGCGCGCCGGGCGTCCCAAGCGGCGGGATCGTCGGGGTCTCCGCCGCCGTTGCGGGCACCGCACGACGCCAGGAGGCAGACCGCCATCGCCGCGGCCAGCGCTAGTCGCGAGAAGTTGGATATGTTCATGGGGGCCTCCGTTGTTTTCCGGAGGGGCGGACATCGTCCCCTCCAGTCGCCAGTGTGGGATTTTTCCGCGGAATGGAAAGCCTTTTCCGCAAGGGGCGGCGGAGAAGGCAAACCACGGATGAGCACGGATGGGGACGGGATGAACATCCGGTTCTTGCGGAGGCGCGGAGGGGAGAGCGGCGGATGGAGAAGCCCGGAGGAATCTGGCCCTGGTGCGGGGAAGCGCGGCTCGAAAAGATAAATTTATGAAACTGACCCCTTTCACTGACCCCTTTCACTGACCCCTTTCAAATTTATGAAACTGACCCCTTTCCCCCTTTCGTTTTCTTCAGGATCGTTAAAGCGATGATCGTGGCGAGTCCGAGGGTCGTCCCTAAAACAGGACGATACAGAAGTTCGAAGGTTGGAGCACCTGCAATCCAGCCGCCAACACTTAAGATAGTTTCGATCCCGCAAAACACGAAAAACAGGATGGCGGGAACAAACAGGAGGAAGGCGGGCCGCCTTTTGCCGGCAACCCCGAGAATGGCAATGCCGAGGACCGCCATATGGAAGGCGAGATTAGGCCAATGGTTGGGGCATGGGGGACTGCAGGCAAAGATGTGTCGCCCCAAATCGACCAGGATGAAAAGGCATCCCGCGATCCAGAAGCCTGAAATGATGATTAGCGCCTTTTTCATTTCTCATGGCTCAACGCATGGTTGGCCGCTTCTTCATTCCCACGGGAACTTGTACGGCGGCTGCCGCATCCATTCCGACTGCCTCAACTTCTTCTGGTTCTCTCGCTCGGGCGCACCGCGCCAATGTCGCCATGCCGTTGCACCAATGACGATCAGGCAAACAACGACTCCAATGAGTTGTAGCACCGGCCCCACCGGCTGCCCCATGTAATTCTTTCCGCCGACGAAGTCCCCCGATGCGATGCGGAAGACGGCCTGTCCTGCAAGGACAAGCAGGAACACACAGCCGATCGTCGCGCTGAGGACTTGCAACCGTTTGTTCCGTTTCTTGCTCATCATCTGTCCGAGCCGTCACGGGTCAGGGGACCCGACACCTTGGGGCGGGCACCCTGCACCCGCTTCGCCATTTATGGTTATGGGACATCGCTCCAAGTGGGCTGCACCAGATTCGTCTGGATTTGAATCGAGGCATTGATGGGATCGTTGTTTGTTGAGAAGATCCGGAAGAATCCGACTTCCTGTCCCGCGGGGGACGCGTAGTTGATATGGTTGGAGTAGATTCCTTCTCCATAGGTGATGAGCAGCTCGTTGGCAGGCCCGGTCTCCTCCAGTGCGATTTGGGGGGATAATAGAAAGGGATAGGCTATGAATTCTTCGTTGGCCGTGATCATCCACGAATTCGTAGGGGCTCCGCTTTGTTCCGCCACGAACCCGCGATACGTCTTTCCCGCATGTGTCAACGAGCCCGACACGTCATCTATAAACGTCAGCGTTGTGCCGGTCCCTAACCTCTCCGACAATGCCTGCCACGTTGCGTTGCTGGCATAGGGCCCATCGTGCGCTTGAACGCCGTAGAACAGGTCATTTCTGGGGGTGCTGATGACAAGCGTGACCGCGAAGGTGTCGGGATCTAGAGTCGCGCTCTCCATTTGGAAGAGCTGTGTGGAATTTGTGGGATCGGTTCCCGCGAACGATGAGCGTGCGGCAACCCCCATAATCAGCAATATCGTCCGTATCGTTTTCATATCTATATCCTCTTGCCGAAAAGTGTGCTTCACCCTGCTTCAAGTCATGGGACCCAAGTTTGTGATGGCGTCTTCGACCGGCTGGATCGTAGGGGATTGGCTGGGGCGGGTCAACGCGGGATTCCGGAGGGGTGGGGGCGTTTTGGGAGGATGAGCGGCGGATGGAAGGGGTTGCGCCGCCCGTCCCGCCGGAGGCGGGATACATGCAAGAGCGGCCTGCAAAATCCGAACAGCCCGGCAGTCGCGGCGAGACCGCTCTACCTTTATGATTCGGTCCGAACCTTGGCGGCCTTGGCGATCTTTGCGAGAGAAGGGATTCGATTCCGGCTCAGCAGTCCCGACCTCTTGAAGAGTCGGGACGCCCGACCCGCGACCATCAACGACCAACCCCCAACTTATTTCGCTTCGTAGCGCCGTTTATGGTCTTTGATGCCGGCGAGGCGGAAGGGGCCGGAGCGGTAGGGGGCGAAGACGTGGTCGGCGCCGTCTTTGGGGACGCCGTAGTTGAAGATGTCTTCGTACTGGCGATAAGTGACGGGCACGCGGGTGTCGAGCATGGCGCGGTGCTGGTCGGTGAAGAGGTGTTCGCGATAGCCGCGCTGGACGACGCCGGAGAAGAATTCGGCCATGCAGCCGGAGCCGTAGGAGAAGAAGCCGATGCGCTGGTCGTCGAGGGCGGCGGGGGCGTTGTCGAGGAGGGAGGTGAAGGCCTCGTAGACGCAGGCGGCGTAGGTGTTGCCGGTCTGGCGGTTGTAGCGCAGGGCGTAGTCGAGGAGGCGGTGCTGCTCCTCCTTGGCGGGGAGTTCGACGCCTTCGGCCTTGCAGAGGCGCTCGAAGGATTTGTAGGCGATCTTGGTGAAGGGGAGGTGGAAGCAGAAGTGGGCGTGGTCGGCGAGGGTGCGCTTGGACGCGGCCTTGTAGTTGTTCCAGGCGTCGATGAGGGTGGTGAGGTACATGCGGGTGGAATACTTGCCGTCGACGAGGGCTTCCTCGCGGTAGTTGGGGCGCCAGAAGTCCATGATGTCTTCGGTATGGAAGCCGGCCTCGGGGTCGAGGGCAAGGATGCGCGGGTGGGTGGAGACGAGCATGGCGACGGCGCCGGCGCCTTGGGTGGGTTCGCCGGGGGAGGCGAGGTCGTAGCGGGCGATGTCGGCGGCGAGGACGAGGGCCTTGGTGTGGGGGCGGGCGGCGACCATGGCGACGGCCATGCGGAGGGAGGCGGTGGCGCCGTAGCAGGCTTCCTTGACCTCGATGCAGCGGCAAGTCGAGGGCAGGCCGAGGAGCTTGTGGCAGAAGCAGGCGGCGGCCTTGGATTGGTCGATGCCGGATTCGGTGGCGAAGATGAGGAGCTCGATGTTCTCGCGTCCGGCCTTCTCGACGACGGGCAGGGCGGCGTTGGCGGCGAGCGTGACGATGTCCTGATCGGGGGGCACGACGGCCATGCGTTCCTGGCCGATGCCGACGATGAATTTCTCCGGATCGGCGCCGCGCTTTTCGGCGAGGACGCGCAGGTCCATGACGTAGGAGGGGGTGTGGAAGGAGATGAGGTCGAGGCCGATTTTCATAAGCAATTAATAATTAAGAATGAAGAATTAAGAATTAGCGGAAGGCTCATTATTTGAAACGGGACCAAACTCCGCGGGCGGCTTCGCGGGCTTTGGCGCAGATTTCCTTTTCGTCGAGGGTGAGGATCTTGGAGCCGCGCATGAGGACTTTGCCGCGGGCGATGGTGGTGTCGACGCGGGCGTAGTTGAGGCCGTAGAGGAGGTGGCCGAGGAAGCGCCCGGGTTCGAGCGGGGTGGTGGGGACGTAGTCGAAGATCGCGATGTCGGCGAGCTGCCCGGGGGCGAGCTGGCCGCGCTTGTCGGGGAAGCAGCGGGCGGCGATCTGGGCGTTCTTGGCGAGGAGCATGTCGCAGGCCTCGCAGAAGGCGACGCGCGGATCGGCGAGGGTGGCGCGCTGGAGCAGATGCGCGACGCGGGCGGCGGAGATCATATGCGAGGTCATGCCGTCGGTGCCGAGGCCGAGGAGGATGCCCTTCTTGAGCAAAGTCAGCATCTTCTGGGTGCCGACGGCGTTGTTCATGTTGGATTCCGGATTGTGGACCATCATGGTGCCGGTTTCGGCGACGAGGTCCATTTCGGATTCGTCGAGGTGGATGCCGTGGATGAAGAGCGAATTCTTGCCGGTGAGGCCGAATTTGTGGAGGCGCTGGATGATGCGCGAGCCGTGCTTGGCGATGCAGTCGGTCTCGTCGGAGAGGTCCTCGGCGACGTGGATGTGGCAGCCGGTCTTGGTTTCGGCGCAGATGGCGGCGGTGGCTTCGAGGGTGGCGTCGGAGAGCGTCATCTGGGCGTGGAGACCGAAGAGCGCGGTGACCTGGCCGTCCTTGGCCGCCTTCGTTTTCTTGATGAAGCGGGCGTTTTCGGCGACGCCGTCGGCGGGGACGTTGCGGTCGGAGGTCTCGTAGCAGAGGCAGCCGGAGAGGCCGGCCTGGCGGAAGGTTTCCTCCATGATGTCGAGGGAGCCCGCGGTGCAGGAGGGGGAGGCGTGGTGGTCGATGACGGTGGTGCAGCCGGTATGGATGGCTTCGAGGAGGGCGACGAGGGAGGAGTAGCGGACGGCCTCGGGGTCGAGGGCGAGGTCGAGCTTCCACCACATGCGTTCGAGGATCTGGACGAAGTTGGCGGCGGGTTCGCCGGGGGGCGCGAAGCCGCGGGCGAAGGAGGAGTAGAAATGGTGGTGGGCGTTGATGAGGCCGGGGATGGCCACCATGCCTTCGGCATCGATGACCTGCGCGCCGGCGGGGGCGGCGACGGACGCGCCGACGGCGGCGATCTTGGAGCCCTCGACGAGGATCTGGCCGTTGGGGAGGATGGTGCCGGCATCATCGAGGGTGACGACGAGGGCGTTCTTGATCAGCATGGCGCTCATGGCGGTCTCCTGGGTTCTGGATTTTTCCACGGTGTGGAAAAAAGTTTTCCACACCGTGGAAAAAAACGGCCGGTTTTTTCCACACAATGGAAAACTTTCTAGCATTTTTTCCACACAATGGAAAAAGATTTTCCATAGTGTGGAAAAGTCACGAGCCGCGAGTGGGCGCATAGGGGCGGGATCTTCAACGCAAGGGGCGGAACCGCAAATGATCGCAAATGGACGCGAATGGGAAGGGGCGGGAGGGCTTAAGAGGCGTCGGCTTTGAGGATTTCGTCCTGGTAGGTGGCGAGGACGTCGGGGTAGGCGAGGGTGCCGAGGAGGCGGCGGTCGGCGGCGGAGCGCAGGACGGGGAGTTCCTGGAGGCGGGAGGCGGTGAATTTGGCGAGGGTGGCGCCGAGGTTGTCGTCGGGGAGGACGGCGGGGATGTCGCGGCGCATGACGTCCTCGGCGAGGAGCATGTCGACGAGGGCGGGGGAGGAGAGGAGGACGCGGCGGGCGTCGCCGAGGGTGATGGCGCCGAGGAGGGCGTCGGCGGCGTCGACGACGTAGAACTGGGAGGCGTCGGAGGCGAGGAGGCGGTCGAGGAGGAGGCGGGCGGATTCGCCGGGGCGGATGGTTTCGAAGCGGGGGCGCAGGTGGGTGTCGACGCGGTGGGCGAGGAGGAGGTCGGGGGAGCCGCCGCGGAAGAGGCGGATGCCGGCGCGGGCGAGGGGGAAGGTGTAGATGGAGAGGTGGCCGGTGAGGCGGGCGACGAGGACGGTGCTGAGGATGGCGGCGAGCATGACGGGGAGGATGATGGAATAGTTGGCGGAGATTTCGAAGACCATGAGGATGGCGGTGATGGGGGCGAGCATGGAGCCGGCGACGAGGCCGCCCATGCCGACGAGGGCGTAGGCGGCGAGGCCGCCGTAGTGCGCACCGAGCAGGGGGGCGACGAGGCCGCCGAGGCCGGCGCCGAGGCAGGCGCCGACGGCGAGAGCCGGGGAGAAGACGCCGCCGGAGCCGCCGCTGCCGAGGGTGAGGCCGGTGGCGAGCATCTTGGCGAAGACCAGGACGAGGAGGAGGCCGACGGGGAAGAGGCCGGCGAAGGCGGCGTTGGAGAGGCCGTGGCCGTCGCCCAGGACCTGGGGCAGGACGAGGGCGAGGAGGCCGACGAGGAGGCCGCCGGCGGCGGGGCGGAGCCAGCCCGGCAGGCGGGGGTGCGCGAAGAGGCGGTGGGTGGAGGCGTTGATGCGGATGTAGGCGAAGGAGACGAGGCCGCAGAGGAGGCCGAGGAGGGCGTAGGGGATGAGCTCCCAGGCGCTGGCGAAGGTGCAGGGCGGGGGCGCGAAGGCGGGGACGTTGCCGCGCCAGGCGCGGGCGACGACGGTGGCGACGACGGAGGAGATGACGATGGGGCTGAACTGGGCGGCGCCGAACTCGCCGAGGATGACCTCGACGGAGAAGAGCGCGCCGGCGATGGGGGCGTTGAAGGTGGCGGCGATGCCGGCGGCGGCGCCGCAGCCGACGAGGGTGCGCAGGCGGCGGCGGGACATGCCCATGGCCTGGCCGATGCGCGAGCCGATGGCGGCGCCGATCTGGATGATGGGGCCTTCGCGGCCGGCGGAGCCGCCGCTGCCGATGGTGAGGGCCGAGGCGATCGTTTTCGCGAGGGCGACGCGGCCGCGGATCTTGCCGCCGTCGAGCGCGACGGCCTTGATGACCTCGGGGACGCCGTGGCCCTTGGCCTCGGAGACGAGGAAGGTGGTGATGAGGCCGACGAGGAGGCCGCCGAAGGCGGGGACGAGGGCGATCTTCCAGGGGGAGATTTCGCGGAGGTCGGCGAGGCGGGGTTCGACGACGCTCCAGAAGCCGTCCTGGAAGAGGTGGATGGCGATGTCGAAGGCGATGGCGGCGAGGCCGCCGAGGAGGCCGATGAGGGCGGCGGTGAAGAGGAGGAAGAGGTATTCGCCGCCGCGGGCGCGCTCGACCCAGGAGCGGCCGAGGCGGCGGGCCCAGCGGGAGAGGGCGAGCCATCGCCGGCGGCGGGCGGATTTTTCCTTTTCAGCTTTGTCGCTCATGAGAAGATTCAATATCCAATATCCAACAACCAATGTCCAACTTGCAATGGGGCGCGGATCAGAATGGGGCGCATCCTCGTTTCATCGACCTCCAACGGCGGCTGGAAGCCGCCGGTCCTTTGGGATCCGACCGGAAGGGCGGCATCCTGCCGCCCCTTGATTTGGAAATGGGTGCTGGGTCAGTGAAACGGAAATACGCCCGTCAGAATGGGCTGGATTGGGGCGGGGGCGGCGGCTAGACTGCGCGAAATGAATCCTGTTCAAGGAAAGCGGATTGCGGTGGATGCGCGGTGGGTGTTCCGCGAATTGAGCGGCATCGGGCGCTATACGCTGGAACTGCTGAAGCAACTGGGGGAGCGGGGCGGGGCGTTTCGGTTCCTGGTGCTGGTGCGGGACGGGGCGCGGCGGAATTTCATCGAACAGGCGGCGGGGTTGGCGGGGAAGGCGAATTTCGAATTCGCGGAGCTGCCGCACGGGGTGTTCAGTTTGGCGGGGCAGTTCGCGGCGGCGCGGCTGCTGCGGGAGCGGGAGATCGCGGTCTACCACTCGACGAATTTCATGGTGCCGCTGCCGGCGTTTCCGCGGCGGAGGCCGCATGCGGTGAAGTGCCTGTGCAACATCCACGACCTGATTCCGATGGTGCATCCGGAGTTCACGCCGCGGGCGCTGAAGACGCGGTTTTTCCCGGTGTACCGGGCGCTGATGCATGAGATCGCGCGGCGCGTGGACGGGGTGCTGACGGGGAGCGAATCGGCGAAGCGGGACATCGTGCGGCTGCTGGGGATTCCGGAGGGGCGGATCGCGGTGGCGCCGGACGGGGTGGATGCGCGGCATGTTCCGGGCGGCGAGAAGCCGTCGGCGCGGGGCGGGCCGAAGACGGTGCTGTATGTGGGGCGCTGCGATCCGTACAAGAATGTGCCGGGGCTGGTGGAGGCGTTCGCGCGGCTGGTGCGCGAGGGCGGGGTGGATGCGCGGCTGCGGATCGTGGGGTCGCCGGATGCGCGGTATCCGGAGGCCGGCGAAACGGCGCGGCGGCTGGGCGTGGCGGACCGCGTGGACTGGGCGGGCTATCTGGACGACGCGGGGCTGCTGAAGGCGTACCAGGACGCGGACGCGCTGGCGCTGCTGTCGCGGTATGAAGGTTTCGGCCTGCCGGTGCTGGAGGCGATGGCGTGCGGGACGCCGGTGGTGTGCTCGGACGCGGCGAGTCTGCCGGAGGTGGCGGGGACCGCGGCGCGGCTGGTGGCGCCGGACGATCTGGCCGGGGCGGCGGCGGCGCTGAAGCAGGTGTTGACGGATCCGGCCGAGGCGGCGCGCCTGCGGGCGGCGGGGCTGGAGCAGGCGCGGAAATTCTCGTGGCGGGCGGCGGCGGATGCCGTGCTGCGGCTGTACGGGGAGGGCGCATGAGCCGCGAACTGAAGGTGGCGCTGGCGCACGACTGGCTCAACGGGATGCGCGGGGGCGAGCGGTGCCTGGACCTGATCTGCAAGGAGTTTCCGCAGGCGGAGCTCTACACGCTGCTGTACCGGCCGGAGCAGGTGTCGGAGGCGATCCGCAGCCGCAAGGTCCATGTGTCGGGGTTGCAGCGCGTGCCGGGATTCCTGAACCACTATCGCTGGTTCCTGCCGCTGTTTCCGATGGCGATGGAGTCGTTCCGGGTGCCGGCGGGGACGGACCTGGTGCTGAGCACGAGCCATTGCGTGGCGAAGGGAATGATCCCGCCGGCGGGGGCGAAGCACCTGTGCTATTGCTTTACGCCGATGCGCTACGCGTGGTCGCTGCAGGAGGAGTATTTCGGGCGCAATCCGGTCAAGCGGGCGGCGCTGGACCTGGCGCTGGGGCGGCTGCGGAGGTGGGACAAGGCGGCGAGCGCGCGGGTGGACCGGTTCGTGGCGATCAGCCAATACGTGAAGGCGCGCATCGAGAAATTCTACGGGCGCGAGGCGGCGGTGGTGTATCCGCCGGTGGCGACGCAGTTCTTCACGCCGGACGGGCGCGGGGGGCACGACGGCTACGATTTGGTGGTGTCGGCGCTGGTGCCGTACAAGCGGGTGGACCTGGCGGTGCGGGCGTATGCGCGCACGGGATTCCCGCTGAAGATCGCGGGGGTGGGCACGGAGCTGGAGGCGCTGAAGAAGATCGCGGCACCGAACGTGGAATTTTTGGGGCGGGTGCCGGACGAAGGGGTGCGGGAGCTGTACCGGCGCTGCCGGTTCCTGGTGTTCCCGGGCGAAGAAGATTTCGGGATCGTGCCGTTGGAGGCGCAGGCGTGCGGGAAGCCGGTGCTGGCCTTTGGAAAAGGCGGGCTGCTCGAGACGGTGGCGGAGGGCCGGACGGGCGTGTTTTTCAGCGAACAGACGGCGGAGGCGCTGGCGGATGCGGCGGCGCGGGCGGAGGGCATCGCGTGGGACGCGGGGGCCATCCGGCGGCATGCGGAACAATTCGGCGAGGCGCGGTTCCTGGACGGAATGCGCGCGGAGATCGGCCAGCTGATGGAAGGGCGGAGGAGATGACGGCGGTGGAATCCATGGCCGTTCCCGTTCCGCCTGCGGTCCCGTCCGCCGCCGCCGGCTGCGATCCGGCGCGCCTGTTGCGGATGTCGCGGGGGTTTTCGTGCCTGTTCTGGAGCCTGCCGACGCTGGCGGCGGCGCACGCCATGGCCTTGGCGTCGATCCTGCCGGTGCGCGGGACGATCGGGGCGCTGCTGGCATCCTTTCTTCCCTTGGTGTGCGGGCTGTGGATGCTGCGGGCCTGCGGAGAGCTGACGCCGCGGTGGGGCATCCGGATCGGCCGCGTTGCGCTGACGGCCTTTGCCGCGATCTATCTGTGTCCCTTCCTGGCGTGGTGGGGCGTCGCGCCGGCGAAGGCGTATTTCGCGGCGAACGCGGCCGCGCACTATGTCGCGATGGTCGCGGTGCTGGCGGGGATGAACCGGTTGGCGGGGGAAAGCGCGCGCGGGATGGGCGACGCGCCGTTGCGGCGGGAAGCGGCGGCGGGGCTGGGGATGGTGCTGTGGCTGAGCGCCTGCACGGCGGGGGCGCTGGCGTGGCTGTTCCACCGCGCCGGGGTGCTGGAGGCGGGCCTGCCGACGGTGCTTTCGCAATTGGCGCAGCTGCCGCGGGAGGCGCGCACGCTCTTCCTGCTGCCGTATGCCATGACGGCCTACGTGATGTGGCGGGCGAAGGAGACCGGGTTCCAGCGCGCGGTCCGCTCCGCGCGGTGACGCCGCCGGCGGGGGTTACTCCCAGGGGAATTTGCGGGAAGACTTTTCAGCGTCGGGTTCGGCGGCCGGGTCCGGCTTGGCGGGCAGGTTCGCTTGGATCTGCGCCAGGAGGGCGAGGGCTTCCGGATCATCGGGCATGGCGGCCAGATAGCGGGTGATGGGGCGGTTGGCGCGGGCATATTGCTTGAGGCGCACGAGGGCATCGGCCCATTTCAGCAGGCGTTCGTAGCGGTAGGGGGCGATTTCCTCGGACTTGTAGAAGCACTGGTTGGCGGTTTCCCAGTTGCCCCGCAGGCAATAGAGCGAGGCGATTTCCTCCCACAGGTGGGGATTGCCGGGATTGCGCGCGATGGCGGCTTGAAGGATCTCGATGGCCTGGGGTCCTTGATCCAGCTGGTAGAGGGTTTCGGCCAGCGCGATGGCCGCCTCGGAGTTCCAGGAATCGCGGCGCAGGGCGTATTCGAGCCAAGGGCGCGCCTCGGCGTAGCGCTGTTTTTTCATCCGTTCGCGGCCGATGGCGATGGCCAGGGTGATGTCATAGTAGCCACAATCGGCGCGATCCGGTCCGCAGATCAAGGCGATGCCGCTGGCGGCGTCGGCCGCGGCGCCGGTGAGGGCCAGCAGGGCCCGGACGTCGTACCGGTGCGGCCAGCTGGCATAGGCGGCGCGCGCGGCGGCCTCGGCCCGGACGGGATCGTCCGCGTTGAGCAGATACCAGGCGGCGCGCGCGGCCAGCCACGGGTCGCCGGGGCGGCTTTTCTGGCGGCGGGCGAAGACGCTGCGGGTGTTGTCCGGCGAGATCGCGGCGACGCGGGAATCCCAGTGGATCTTCTCCTCTTTCAGGCGCGCGAGATTCTCGCTGTTGTCGAGCTGCCGGCGGAAGGGCGGGCGGAGCTGCTGGCCGATCACGGCGGCCAATTCGGCGGCGCGGCCCCACGGATGGAACAAGAGGTCGGTGGCGAGCGAATCGGCGTTCGGCATGCCGCCGGAGGGCTCCGGCTCGAAGGCGCGGAGGAATTCCATGCGGTCGATCAGGGAGGAGGCCAGCAGGTGGTTCGCCTCGAACGTGAAGTGGATGTGGTCGAGGAAGAACTCGCGGCCCGGGATGCCTTGGGGCGAGCGGATGGCGAAGAGGGCTTCGGCGTCGAGCAGCGAAACGGCCGTGTCCGCCGCGCATTCGCGGATGAGGGCGTTGAGGCGGGAATCGGCCCGCAGCCGGAGGGCGTCGGCATCGCGCGCGCGGGAGAAGAGGGCGGCGGCCTCGGCGGTGCGGTTTTCGCGCAGCGCCAGCCGCGCCGCCCGGAACAGCGCTTCGGCGTGGGTCGGATCGCGCTGGATGGCGCTGGCATAGAGAAGGGCGGCGGCGGTCCGGTTGGTGGCGGTTTCGGCGGCGCGGGCCGCCCGCAAGGTTTCGCGGACCTCTTGCGCGGCCGCTTCATCCTTCAGATAGCTGGTGGAAAACGGGGCGCAATCGCGGAGATTGACCGGGACGGTGCACGCGATCACCACCGGCGAGGCCGCCGAGGCTTCCCGGAGGATCGCGGAGAAGTTCTTGCGGAACGAGCGGAACACGGTTTTGAGGCGCGGGTCCTGGGGCGCCATGCGGCCCTTCAACGTGATGGGCTCCTGGTTGCGCCACGCGTGGAGATCGGCCCGCGCGGGAAAGAGGCGGTTGAGGGCGGCGATGCAGAGCTGCGACAGCCGGGTGCGGGAGAACAGCGCCATGGTCCGGGCGAGGCTGGAGCTGTGGTGGAATTGGCCCAGGCCCGAGGCGGGGCCATAGGGTCCGGCGACTTCGTCGTTGCCGGTCAGCACGACGACGGCGTCGGGCTTGAGCCGCTTCAGGTCGCGGGCCACTTCGCGCAGGACATGGGAATTGCCGCCGTCGAGAGCCATGTGGATCACCTCGACGGGGTGGCTTGGATAGCGGCTTTGGAGCATGAGTTCCATCTGGCGGCCGAGCCCGAAGGAGGGATCGGGCGCGCCCATGGCTTCCGACCCGCCCAGCAGGCAGACGCGCAGGCCGTCCGGCGGGAGCGTCTTCAGCGCCACGACGGGCGGGGGGGCGTGGGCGGTGCGTCCCGGAAAGAAGCGGTACGGGAAGAACTGGTTGTCGGTCCAGGCGGGGGATCCGTTGGATTCCCCTTGCACGAGGAAGCGGGTGGAGCGGCCGGGAAAAAAGTGATAGGCCACCAGTTCCAAGAGAAGGAGCGCGGCCAGCAGGAGGACGATTGCGCCCGCGAGCCGACGGGCCAGGCGGAGACCGAAGGCCGTTCCGGGCGGGAGATCAAAATGGTCGGAGAGCTTGTCCATGTCCTGCAAATGCCCCGACCATAGAGGAAGAAGGGGGTCGCTGTAAAGGCTGGCGCCGGCGGGGGGGGGGGCGGGGATAATGGAGCCAAAGGTCGGGTTCGGACCGAC
>SABN01000071.1 GCA_009928955.1 Opitutia bacterium
AGGAGTTGAACCTGTAACCTTCTGATCCGTAGTCAGATGCTCTATCCAATTGAGCTACAGGTACACCGAATAGGGTGTGTGTTGTACACCACCGCCCCGCCTTTGGCAACCCCCTCTTTCAACTTTTCTCGCCGGCGAACGGCTCGGCGCCGACCGTGCCGTCGGATTTCTTCACCAGCATCTCGATCTTCTTCTCGACCTCGTTGAGCTTAGAAGAGCAGAGCTTGACCAGTTTCTGGCCTTCCTCGAACGCCGCCACCATCTTCTCCAGGCCGAGTTCGCCGCTTTCCATCTCCGCCGCGATCTCTTCCAGCCGCGCCAGGGCCTTCTCGAAGCTCTGGGCCTTTTCCGCCTTTTCCGCCGCCATGTCGTCCTCCTCCCGCCGCATCCACGGTGGACCGCACCGCGCCATCGGCGAATTCCGTTTCCAACTCCGTTCCCGGCGGCGCTTCGGCCGCCGAGCGCAAGATCTTCCCGCCGCGCCGGCGGGTCAGGCTGTAGCCGCGCGCGAGCACGCCCTTGGGGTTCAACATCCGCAGCTGCGCCTCGGCGTGCTTCAGCGCGCGCCGGTTCTCGTCGAGGCGCATCCGCGCGGCCCGCTCCATGCGCCGCGCCGCGGCCTCCGCCCGCTGCCGCACCAGCTGCGGCAAGCCCGCCAGCGCGTTCTGCAAGCGCACGGCCAGGAAATCCACGCTCTGCTGCAGCCGCTGCACTTCCCGCAGCGGATCGCGCAGTCCCGGCGTCCGCGCGGCCCGCTCCAGCCGGTGCCGCCAGCCCAGAACCGCCGCCCGCGCGCCCAGCCCCATGCGCCGCCGCAGGTCCGCCACCCGCCGCTCCAGCTCGTCCTTGCCCTTCACGACCAGCTCCGCCGCCGCGCTCGGCGTCGGCGCGCGCACATCGGCGGCGAAATCACTCAGCGTCCAGTCGATCTCGTGCCCCACCGCCGAAATCACCGGGATCGCCGACCGCGCGATGGCCCGCACGACGGCTTCCTCGTTGAAGCACCACAAATCCTCCAAGCTCCCCCCGCCGCGTCCCACGATCAGCACGTCGAGCCCCCCGCGCGCATTCAGCAGGTCGATCGCCGCCGCGATCTCCTCGCCCGCGCCCGCCCCCTGCACCCGCACCGGCGCCAGCAGCACATGCAGATTGGCGAACCGCCGGTCCAGCACCTGCAGGATGTCGCGGATGGCCGCGCCCGTCGGCGAGGTCACGATGCCCACGTGCTGCGGCAGAACCGGCAACGGCTTCTTGCGCGCCGCATCGAAGAGCCCTTCTGCCGCGAGCTTCTTCTTGAGCGCCTCCAGCCGCAGCATCAACTGGCCCTCGCCCGCCGGCTCGATCTTCTTCAGCAAAATCTGGTAATCGCCGCTCGCCTCGTAGACGGTGATCTGCCCGTAGCCGCGCACCTGCAGGCCGTCCTTGAGCGGCAGCGCCACGCCGGCGAGCGCCCCGCGAAACATCACCGCCCGCAACTGGCTCGCCGCGTCCTTCAACGTGAAATACGCATGCCCCGACGCCGGCTTCCGGAAATTCGAAATCTCCCCCTCGACCCACACGCTGCCGAACGCGCCTTCGAGCGTGCCCTTGATGCGGCGCGTCAGCTCGGATACTTTCCAGACCTGCCGCCGGGCTTCGCCCCGCCCGGCGGATTCCGCGGCCTCTGGAAACAAGTCGGCCATGCGCGCCCTACCACTCCATCGGCGCGTTGAACTCGTCCAGCTCCTCGGGCGAATAGTCCGGGGAGCGCATCTTCATCTTGCCGACCTTGAGGCGGGCCCGCGCGCCGGTCTCGAGGTTCTTCACCTCCATGTCGCCGATCATGTAGATCTGGCGCAGCTTCTTGACGGACTTCACCTCGAAGCGCTTCACGGCCCGGCCGCCGCGCCAGGCCTCGCCGCGCACCACGGCGTTGTAGGCCGGCGCCACCCACAGGCGGACCTGCGACCAGCCCGGACTGGCCGGAGCGCCGGCCTCCCCGCCCGCCCCGGCCTGGTATTCCGCGGGGCAGTCGATCTCGATGATCTGGCATTCCCAGCGGTTGGCGACCTTCTCCGCGCCCACGATGCGGGGCGCCGGCCACCAGAAGAACGAGAAGCTCAGCTCCATCCAGCTGATCTCGCTGCCCTCGACCGGCCCGAACAGGTCCGGCAGCGGCGCCGCCTGCGGCGGATCGCCGGCCGCGTACGCGAACGCCGCCCGGCCCCCGCCCAGCGCCACCGTCATCTCCCCCAGCGTCGATCCAAACGCGTCGTACAGCGTGTAGCGGGTCGTGCGGCCGCCCTCCCCCGGCGTCAGCAGCGCCGCCGCGCGCACGGTCTTCAGCGGGCGCCCCGCCGGGTCCAGCACGCGGATGGCGGCCTCCAGCTCCAGCGGCACCTCCGGCATGGACAGCCTCACCCGCTCCATCAGCGCCTCGGCCTGGGCATCGCCCCCGCGGGCCGGAGCCGCCCACGCCAACAGCCCCACCGCCAAGATCCCTCCCGCTCGTGCAACCCTTCTCATGCGCCGCATCCTATGCGACCGGTGAACCCGCCGCAATTTTTTTCGGCCGCCCCCGTTCATCGGCGGTTGACTTTTGCCCGCCGCCCATGCTAAACACCGCAACCCCTGAGAGAGTCTCGGGCTTGATTCCGGGTCCCGCAGGGGTATCCTTCCCCACACATGAGGTGCAAGATGGCGACAAAGAAAAAAACGGCTCCGAAGAAGAACGTCAAGAAACCCGCCCGCCCCGCGAAGAAAGCGGCGAAGAAGCCGGCCGCCCCCAAGAAAGTTTCCAAGGCCCCGGTGAAGAAACCCGCCCGCAAGCCCGCGCCGAAAAAGGCGGCCCCCAAGCCCGCCGCCAAGAAGCCCGCGAACAAGGCGCCGGCGAAGAAGGCCCCCGCCAAGAAGGCGGCGCCGAAGAAAACCGCGCCGAAGAAGGCGGTCCTGAAGCCCGTCGCCAAGAAGCCCGCCCCAAAGTCCGCGCCCGCGGCCGCCAAGGCGAAGCCCCTCCGCGCGTTCCGCAAGGAAGAGCTGGCGTTCTTCCGCGCCCAGCTCCAGCTGCAGCTTGAACTGACCCAGGGCAACCTGAACGCCCTCGCCGGCGACAACCTCAAGCGCTCGCCCATCGAAGCCACGGGCGACATCAGCTCGCATTCCACGCACATGGCCGACCACGGCACGGACAATTTCGACCGCGAACTCGCCCTGAACCTCGCCTCCAGCCGGCAGGATTCCCTCTACGACATCGAAGACGCCATCCGGCGCATCGATGATGGCTCCTATGGCGCCTGCGAATCCTGCGGCTGCGCCATCGAGCGCCCGCGGCTGAAGGCGCTGCCCTTCGCCAAGAAGTGCATGGCCTGCCAGAACGCCGCCGAGCGCGGCCGCACCAAGTACCGCCCCTTCGGCGGCACCCTCCCGCTCCAGCAACTGGCCGCCGAGGACGCCAGCGCGGATTCCCCGGACTCGATGGGCTGATCCGACCTCCCCCCGGGACCGCATGACCCCGCTGCTCGTCGCCCTCTGCGTCATCCTGCTCGACCAAGCCGCGAAGGAATGGGTGCGCGGCGCGTTCGCCTTGCACGAATCGGTCCCGCTGATCCCGGGCTTCTTCAGCCTGACCTACATCCGCAACACCGGCGCGGCGTGGGGCATGTTCAGCGGCCAGAACCTGGCGCTCTCGCTCCTGGCCTTCGCGATGCTCGTGGCCCTCGTCCTCTTCCGCCGCAAGATCCTGCCCCCGGGCAAGCCCCACCGCGTCGCCCTCGGCCTGCTCTGCGGCGGCATCGTCGGCAACCTCTTCGACCGCCTCCGCCTCGACTACGTCGTCGACTACCTGGATTTCCACTTCCGCACCTCCCACTTCCCCGCCTTCAACGTCGCCGACGCCTCCATCTGCGTCGGCGTGGGCATCTACATCCTCGGCACCCTCCTGGCCAAGCCCCCCGCCCCCCTCCCGCCCTGCTGGAACTCGCCGGAAAAGCCCGCGCCATGAGTTTTCCACGCCGTGGAAAAAAGTTTTCCACACCGTGGAAAAAAACGGCGGGTTTTTCCACACCGTGGAAAAAGGGAACGCGGTTTTTCCACACTGTGGAAAAAAGTTTTCCACGCCGTGGAAAACTTCCGGGTGGGGCATGAGCGGGGCGGCGCACATCCTCGTGGGGCCCACCGCGGCGGGCAAGAGCGCCGTCGCGCTGCACCTCGCGCTGGCGGCGCGCCCGCACCGCCCCATCCTCTCGGCCGATTCGATGACGATCTACCGCGGCATGGACATCGGCACCGCCAAGCCCGACGCCCAGGAGCGCGCGGCGGTGCCGTCGTTCGGCTTCGATCTCGCCGAGCCCGGCCAGCCCTTTTCCGTGGGCGACTATCTGGCCGCGATGCAGGCGGCCGCCCCCGCGCTGGCGGCCTGCGGCGCCTTGCCCATCGTGGTGGGCGGCACCGGGCTCTATGTGAAGTGCCTCACCGAGGGCCTCGACAGCGCGGCCGTGGCCGACCCCGTCCACCGCGCCGCCGCCGAGGCGCTCCTCAACGCCGAGGGCCTCGCGGCCCTGCAGGCCGCGACCCGCGCGCTGAATCCCGGGCAATATGCCCGCCTGCGCGACCCGGAGAATCCGCGGCGCGTCGTCCGCGCCTATGAACTGCTGGCCGCCGGCCACCCCCTGCCCGTCGCCGAGGAACGCCCGAAACCCAAGGTCGCCGGCCTGCGCCTGCCGCCCGACGAGCTGCGCGCGCGCATCGCCCGCCGCGCCCGCCAGATGTTCGCCCATGGCCTCGTCGACGAAGTGCGCGGCCTGCGCGCGAAATTCCCCGCGCTGTCCGAAACCGCCCGCCATGCCATCGGCTACGAGGAGGCCGGACAGGTCCTCGACGGCGCCCTCTCCGAGGAGGAGGCCATCCATCGCACCGCCCTCCGCACCGGGCAGTACGCCAAGCGGCAGATGACCTGGTTCCGCCACCAGGCCGACGTCGCCTGGATCGACGTCGCCCCCGACGACTCCGTCGAGCGCATCGCCGGCCGGGTCCAGCAGGTCTGGGCCGCCCATGGACCCGCTCCCCTGCGGATCGGCTCCGGCGCATAAAGAATATTGAAAAAATCCGCCGGATGGTGGAGCCTGCCCCCATGCCTCCGAAAAAATCCACCGCCGAAACCCAGGACGCCCCGGCGCCCGCCGCCGCTGCCAGAGGCGCCGCGCGGCTGTTCCTCGTCTACGGGACCGACGACCTCTCCGCCACCCGCAAGGCCGACGACCTCGCCGACCGCCTCTGCCCGCCCGCGGAACAGGCGTTCGGGCTGGAAACCCTCACCCCCGAAGGCGGCGAGAAGTCTTCCGACGAGGTCTGCGCCATCCTGCGCAACACCGTCGAGGCCCTGATGACCCCGCCGTTCCTCGGCGGCGACAAGACGGTCTTCCTGCGCGGCGCGCCGTTCTTCAATCCCCTGACCGAACCGGGCAAGTTCGCGGACGTGAAGGCCGCCACCGAACGGCTGGTCGATTTGCTCAAGAAAGGCCTGCCCGAGGGCGTTTCCTTCATCCTGCTCACCGACAGCGTCAACAAGGCCACCGCCTTCTACAAGACCTTCAAGAGCCTCGGCGAAGTCCACGCGTTCGACGAGCCCGAGAAACCCAAGGAGGCCGAAGAGGATTTCATTCCGCAGGTCGAGAAGCAGCTCGCGGAAAAAGGGATCGCGATGCCCCGCCCCGTCTTCAACGCCTTCCTCGACCGCACGGGCTACAGCCTCCGGCAGGTGGAGATGGAAATCGAAAAGCTGTCGCTCTATCTCGGCGACCGCAAAACCGCCACCTTGGCGGACATCCAGCTCATGGTCGCGCCCGTCCGCGAGGGCAAGTTCTGGGAATACGCCAACGTCTTCTGCGATGGCGACCTCGCCGAAACCCTCCGGACCCTGCAGCGGATGTTCGCCCAAGGCGAATCGGCGGTCGGCATGGTCATCAGCCTCCAAAACCGCCTGCGCGACCTGCTGGCCATGGCCGACTGCCTCAAGCGCGGATGGGCGCGCCTCTCCGGCGGCGAAAAGTGGCGCACGCTCACCTGGTCCGTGCCTCCCGATGGCGAGGCCCTCCTCTCCTCCCTCGAAAAAGATCCGCGGAAAGGAAACCCTTACGCCCTCGCCATGCTGGCCGCGCAGGCCGCCCGCTTCCCGGCGGCGCGCTGGTTCCGCTGGCTCAACGCCGCCGTCGACGCCCAGGCGGACATGACCGGCGGCGAGGCCATCGATTCCGAACTCGCGCTCGAGCTGTTCACCGCGCGCACGCTCGGCGAACTGACCGTCGCCCCGTAAGTCCGCCGCGTAAGTCCGCCGCGCCCCCGTCGGGATTGACGAACCCCCGTTTCCCGAGTATCGTCGCCCCCTTGATATGACCAAGAAGCATCACCATGCCCCACCCGCCGCGTCTCCACATGCCGAGGAGGCGAATCGGCCCGTTGCCGAAACCGCCCCCGCGACGGATTCCGAGGCGGCCGCCCCGGCTGCGCCGCCGGAATCCCCGGCCGAACCCCAGCGAACCCCCGAGGATGTCCTCCAGGACCGCCTGCTTCGCCTGCAGGCCGATTTCGAAAACTACCGCAAGCGCATGGACCGCGAAAAGAAGGATTGGATCGCCTTCGCCGCCGAAAAGCTCCTGCTCGACCTCCTGCCCGTGCTGGACCATTTCGAACTGGGCCTGGCCGACAGCGCGAAAAGCGGCGCGCCCGCCGCCTTCACGGAGGGCTTCCAACTGGTCTGCAACCAGTTTCGCGCCGTCCTCGAAAAAGCCGGGGTGCAGGCCATCGACGCCGAAGGGGCCGCCTTCGATCCCCATCTCCACGAAGCCATCACCCACCTGCCTTCGGATGCCGTGCCCGAGGGCCATGTGGCGGCCCAGACCCGCCGCGGCTACAAGCTGGGCGACCGGCTGTTGCGCGCCGCGCAGGTCGTCGTCTCCTCCGGCCCCGCCGCATAGGGCCGTTCCGGATCCCCATGAGCACCAAACGCGATTGCTATGAAGTCCTCGGCCTTGCCCGCGACGCCTCCGATGACCAGATCAAGAAGGCCTACCGCAAGCTGGCGATGAAGTACCATCCGGACCGCAACCCGGGCGACAAGGACGCCGAGGAAAATTTCAAGGAGGCCACCGAGTCCTACGAGATCCTCTCCAACCCCGACCTGCACCAGCGCTACGACCAGTTCGGCTGGGAGGCGTTCGAACGCGGCGGCGGACGCAACGGCTTCGGCGGCGCCGGCCACATCGACCTCGAGGAGGCCATGCGCGCCTTCGCCTCCGCGTTCGGCGGCGGCGGAAGCTTCGGCGGCGGCAGTTTCTTCGAAAGCCTCTTCGGCGGCATGGGCGGAGGCGGACACGACCGCGAGGCCCGTTCGCGCGGCTCCGACCTGCGCTACGATCTCGAAATCGATTTCGAGGAGGCCGCGTTCGGATCCAAGCGCGAACTGACGCTCAACATCATCGAGGACTGCGAAGCCTGCAAGGGCACCGGGGCCGACGAGCGCAGCAAGCGCGAAACCTGCGCCAAGTGCGGCGGCCGCGGCATGGTCGTCAGCTCCAATGGCTTCTTCCAGGTCCGCCAGCCCTGCCCCCATTGCGGCGGCACCGGCCAGACCATCCGCCACCCTTGCCGCAAATGCGGCGGCGACAGACGCGTGAAGGCCGCGCGCAAGATCGGCCTGACCATCCCCGCCGGCGTCGACACCGGCTCGCGCCTGCGCCTCTCCGGCAAGGGCGAGGGCGGTTCCCGCGGCGGCCCCGCCGGCGACCTGTTCGTCGTGCTGCGCGTGCGGGCCCACGACCTGTTCGCGCGCGACGGCCTCGACACCCATTGCGAGATCCCCATCCCCTTCCACATCGCCGCGCTCGGCGGCGAAGTCCAGGTGCCCACCCTCCGCGGCGACGTGCCGCTGAAAATCCCCGCCGGCACCCAGCCCGGCAAGACTTTCGTCCTCCGCGGCCTCGGCCTGTCCGATGTGCGCGGCACCGCCACCGGCGACCACCATGTCGCCATCGCCATCGAAGTGCCCAACGGACTGCATGGCAACGCGAGCGACCTGCTGGCCGCCTTCGGCGCCGCTGTCAAGGAGTCCAACCATCCCCGGTTGGCGGCCATCCGGAAAAAGGCCGCCGCTTTCTACGAGCGCAAGGAAGCCATGAACGCAGCCAAGGGGGAAGCATGAACCATCCCGAGTCGCCGGAAATCCCCGTTCCGGCCAAGAACATGCATTTCATCCGCGAGATCATCGCGGCGGATGTCCGCACGGGCAAATACGGAGGAAAGGTCGTCACGCGCTTCCCGCCGGAGCCCAATGGCTACCTCCACATCGGCCACGCCAAGGCCATCTGCCTCGATTTCGGCATGGCGCTCGAAAACGGCGGCGAATGCCATCTGCGCATGGACGACACCAACCCCGTCAAGGAAGACGTCGAATATACCGATTCCATCAAGGCCGACGTCCGCTGGCTCGGTTTCGACTGGGGCCCGCACTACTATCACGCCTCCGACTACTTCGAGCAGATGTACGAGTTCGCCTGCGGCTTGGTCCGCGATGGCAAGGCCTACGTCTGCGAACTGA
This sequence comes from Opitutia bacterium, assembly GCA_009928955.1. GTDB lineage: Bacteria > Verrucomicrobiota > Kiritimatiellia > CAIQIC01 > Lenti-01 > Lenti-01. Next base: position 8,570 of record SABN01000071.1, read on the forward strand.
CCGCCGAGCAGTGGAAGGAATATCGCGGCATCCCCACCGAGCCCGGCAAGGAGTCGCCCTTCCGCACCCGCGCGCCCGAGGAGAATCTCGACCTCTTCCAACGCATGCGCGCCGGCGAATTCCCGGATGGCGCCAAGGTCCTGCGCGCCAAGATCGACATGGCTTCGCCCAACCTCCACATGCGCGACCCCGTCCTCTACCGCATTCTGCACACCCCCCATCCCCACGCGGGCGACAAGTGGTGCCTCTATCCCATGTACGATTACGCCCATCCCATCGAGGACGCCCTCGAGCAGATCACCCATTCCATGTGCACGCTCGAATTCGAAGTGCACCGCCCGCTGTACGATTGGGTCATCCAGAACTGCGGGCTCTTCCCGTCCCAGCAGATGGAATTCGCCCGCCTTTCGCTCACCTACACCGTCATGAGCAAGCGCAAGCTGCTTGAACTGGTGCAGCAGAAGCTCGTGAAAGGCTGGGACGATCCGCGCCTGCCCACCCTCTGCGGCCTGCGCCGCCGCGGCGTGCCCCCCGCCGCCATCCGCGAATTCTGCGAACGCGTCGGCATCACCAAGTACGATTCCCTCACCGATGTCGCCCTGCTGGACCATTGCGTCCGCGACGAGCTCAACCGGACCGCCCGCCGCGCCATGGCCGTGCTCGACCCGCTCCGCGTCGTCATCGACAACGCCGCCGACCTGCCCGCATCCGTCCGCGGCGCGAACAATCCCGAGGATCCCGCCGCCGGCGAACGCGACATCCCCTTCGGCCCCGAATTGTTCATCGAGCGCGATGATTTCGCCGAGATCCCGCCTCCCAAGTATTTCCGCCTCAGCCCCGGCAAGGCCGTCCGGCTGCGCAACGCGGGCTTCCTCACCTGCACCGGCGTCGAGAAGGATGCCGCCGGCCAGATCGTCGCCGTGCGCGGAACCTTCGCGCCCATGAGCGAACCCATCAAGGTCAAGGCGACCATTCACTGGGTGCCCGCCCATGCGGCCAAGCCCGTCGAGGTCCGCCTCTACGACCGCCTGTTCACCGTGCCCGAGCCCGACGGCGACAAGACCGTGGACTTCAAGTCGCACCTCAATCCCGACTCGCTCAAGACCGTCACCGCGCTTGTCGAGCCGTCCCTGCTTGCCGCCCAGCCCGGCGACCGTTTCCAGTTCGAACGCGTGGGCTATTTCTCGGCCGACGCCGACAGCCAACCCGGCGCGCCGGTCTTCAACCGCACCGTCACGCTGAAGGATTCCTGGAAACCGGCGTGATCCACCATGGATTCAGGGTTCAGAGTTCAGGGTTCAGGCTTCTGGCCTGAACCTTTCTCTGGTTTGTGGCGTTTTAATCCATGTAATTCTTCATTTTTCATTCTTCATTCTTAATTGAAATCCGTGACTGTTCATCTCCAGAAAATCGTCGTTCGCCACGCCTTTCCCGTCGTTTTCACCCGGAACCTGTTTTCGCCGCGCAATCCCGCCCTGCGCGACGCGCTGTGCCGCGACGATTCGGGCCGCCGCCATCGATGCCTCGTGTTGTTGGACAAGGGCGTGCGCGCGGCCTTCCCGGAACTGCCGCGGCAAATCTGCGCCTTTTTCGACGCCCATGCCGCGGTCTTTCATCTCGTGCGCGCCCCGCTGGCGCTGGCCGGCGGCGAAGGCATCAAGCAGTCGACCGGGCCCGTCCGGCGCATGATCGCGGCCTTGCGCGCGGCCAACATCTGCCGCCATTCCCTGTGCATCGCCGTCGGCGGCGGCGCCTTCCTCGACGCCGCCGGACTCGCCGCCGCCCTCTTCCACCGCGGCGTGCGCCTCGTGCGCGTCCCCACCACCGCCCTGGCCCAGTGCGACTCCGGCGTCGGCGTCAAAAACGCCATCAATTACGCGGGCGCGAAAAACCTGCTCGGCACCTTCGCCCCGCCTTATGCCGTCTTGAATGACGCGGCCTTTCTCGACTCGCTCCCCCTCCCCCTCCTGCTCGACGGCATCGCCGAGGCCGTCAAAGTCGCCGCCATCAAGGATGCCGCCTTCTTCCGCGCCATCGAACGCGCCGCGCCGAAGATCCGTAAACGCGACCTGCCCACCATCCGCCGCGTCCTGAACCGGTGCGCCCTGCTGCACCTCGACCACATCGCCACTTCCGGCGATCCCTACGAACTCGGCACCGCGCGTCCTCTCGATTACGGACACTGGGCGGCCCACAAGCTGGAATTGCTTTCCAAGCACCGCCTCTCCCATGGGCGCGCCGTCGCCGTCGGCATCGCCCTCGATGCCCTGTATGCCGCCTGCCTCGGGCTCCTGCCCGAATCCCAAGCGCTCCGCCTCGTCGAAACCCTCCGGACCTGCGGGCTGCCCGTCCATGCGCCCGAACTGGCCAAGACCGACCGGCGCGGCCGCCTCGAAATCCTCGCCGGCCTCGAAGAATTCCGCGCCCATCTCGGCGGCGAACTCACGTTGACGCTGCCCGCCCCGCTGGGCTCCCGGGTCGAAATCCACGCCGTGGACGAAGCGTTGATGGCGGGATGCATCGCCGCCCTCGCCGATTGGAAATGAAGCGCCCCCCTCCCATTCCGTACTGCCTGAACGTCCATCCCGCCTCGAACTGGGCCGCGGTGCGCCACGCCCTCGCCACCCACGCCCTCGCGGTCAAAAAACTCGTTGCCCCCGACCGCCCGTTTCCGCTCAGCCTCCACCTCGGCTACCAAACCGCGCTCGAACTCGCCGCGCCGCGGCGGTTGCGCGCCTTCCGCGCCTGGCTTCGCGACCACGATTGCTTCGTCGCCGGCATCAACGCCTTCCCCTTCGGCGATTTTCATTCGCGCGCCGTCAAAACCTCCGTCTACCATCCCGACTGGCGCAGCCCCGACCGGCTGGCCTACACCCTCCTGATCGCGCGCCTCCTCGCCGCCCTGATCCCCGTGGGCGCCACGGCCGCGCTCACCACCGTCCCCGGCGGCTGGCTCCCCGATTGGAAATCCGTCGCCGATGCCCGCCACGCCTGGGCCAATCTCGCGCGGGCCGCCCAAGGCTGCCGCGACATTTCGCGGGCCGCCGGCCGCCGCATCCGCATCGCCATCGAACCCGAACCCGGCTGCGCCTGGGAGCTGTTCAATCCGCGACTGGAGCGACTCGGCCCCGAAATCGGCTGGTGCCTCGACACCTGCCATGCCGCCGTCGAATTCCGCTCCATCGAAGATCTCGATTGGAACCGCATCGCCCGCGTGCAGCTCTCCGCCGCCATCGAATGCGACAACACCCCCGACGCCCGGAAGGCCCTGACCCCCTTCGCCGAACCCCGCTACCTCCACCAGACCCGCGCCGCCCGCGACGGCGAAGTCATCGGCGCCTGGCCCGATCTCGCCCCCGCGTTGAAAGCCCTCCCCAAGCTGCCGGAAAACGCCATCGTCCGCACCCACTACCACGTGCCGCTGACGTGGACCGGCACCGGCCCCCTGCGCTCCACGCGCGGAAATCTATCCCCCGCCTTCTTCAAGCAGGCGCGAAACACCTTTTGCGAAGTGGAAACCTACACCCATTCCATCGTCCCCCGCGCCCTGCGCCCCCGATCCCTCGCCCTCGCCCTCGCCGGCGAACTCGAATGGGCCGCCGCCCGCTACGGCGCCTCTTCATCCACGAAGCGGAAAACCGTCTCCCCCGGCTTGGCGTAGCCCAGATCCTCCCGCGCGATCTTCTCGATGAAGCGCCGGTCCTCCTGCAGCTTCTCCTGCTTCATCTTCAGCATCCGCAGCTGTTCCGCCTCGCGCTGGATGTCCTGCCGCACCTCGTCCTCCCGCGCGCGCAACGCTTTCTGCTGCTCGATCAGCGGCAGGAACAGCCGCAGCACGATCAGCATCAGCAACAGCACGCTGGCGATCAGGCAGATCCGCTGGATGAACTTCCAGAAATTCATGTGGGCTCATCTTAGCGGTTCCGCCCTGCCCGCGCAATGCTCCCTTGAGCCACCCCGCCAAAACTTGTTTCCTCCTCCGCCCCTTCTGTTAGGATGGACCGCATGAAGGATTCGGCCTCCATCCGGACCGGCATCGAGATGATCCCCGCGGATTGGCTCGAAGGCCGCCGCGTCGGCCTCGTGGCCCATCCCGCTAGTCGGGTCTCCGATGGCCGCCATGCCGCCGAATTCCTGCGCGAGGCGGGCGTGAATCTCGTGGCGCTCTTCGGGCCCGAACACGGCTTCTTCGGCCGAGGCGGCGCCGGCGAGAACATCCCCGACGCCGCCCATGCCGGCTGGGCCATCCCCATCTTCTCCCTCTACGGCGACACCCGCGCGCCCACTGCCGCCATGTTGGACCTCGTGGAGGGGGTGGTCTTCGACATCCAGACCCTCGCCTGCCGCGCCTATACCTATGTCTCCACCCTCCGGCTCCTCATGGAAGCCTGCGCCGCGCACGGCAAGACCCTCGTCGTGGCCGACCGGCCCGATCCGCTGATGCTCACGCCGCCCGACGGCCCGCTTCTCGCCCCGGCTTGCGCGTCCTTCGTCGGCTTGATTCCCGCTCCGTTCTGCTTCGGCATGACGCCGGGCGAAACCGCGCTCTTCTTGCGCGCGGCCCTGAATCTCGACGCGCTCGATCTGCGCATCGCCCCCTGCCGCGGCCTCTCCCGCTCGCAATCCCTCCGCCAGATTTATCCCTCCTGGCGCGCCACCTCCCCCGCCATCGTCTCGCTTGAAAACGCCCTGTGCTTCCCGCTCACCGTCTTTCTCGAAGCCCTCCCCATGGTGGACCATGCGCGCGGCACGCCGCTGGCCTTCCAGTGCATCGGCTCATCCCACGCCGACCTCTCCGATCTCGAATTGCCGCCCTTTCCGGGCGTGCGGACCTCCCCCTGCGAGTATCCCGACAAGACCGGACGCGCGCTCCGCGGACTTCGTTTCGAGGTGGACGATCCCGCCGCCTATCGGCCCGCCGCCGCCGCCTTCGCCTTGATCGCAGCCCTCGAAAAACGCCTTGGCCCCGCCTTGTGGGAGTTCCCCGGCAGCCGCCCCGGCTTCTACGCCCAGCTTTGGGGCACGCCGGCGCCCGCCCCGCCCTGGCCGCGCTTCGCGATTCCCCATCCGCTCTATTGATTTTTGCGCCGGAGGCTTTCGTGCGGTAGGCTCCCCGCATGAAACATGTCTCATTCGCCATCGCCTGTCTCGCGGCTTGCGTCGCACAGGGTCAACCAGGAGAAGCCATGAACCAGCCTGCCGCGACCGAAACCGCCACCTTCGCCGGCGGATGCTTCTGGTGCATCGAGGAAATCTTCCGCCAGCAACCCGGCGTCTTGGGCGTGACCTCCGGGTACACCGGGGGCACCGTCAAAACTCCGACCTACGCCCAAGTCTGCCAAGGCGACACCGGCCACGCCGAGGCCATCCAGATCACCTTCGATCCGCAGAAGCTCTCCTATGAAAAGCTGCTCGATGTCTTTTGGACCGCGCACGACCCCACCCAGCTCAACCGGCAGGGCGCGGATGCCGGCACGCAATACCGTTCCGCGATCTTCACCCATTCCGAGTCCCAGCTCGTGATCGCGCGCACCTCGCGCGCGACCGAAGACAGTTCCGGACGCCATGCGAAGCCCATCGTCACGGAGATCACGCCCGCCGCGGAATTCCATCCCGCCGAGGACTACCACCAGGCATACTATCGCAACAACCAGCGCGCGCCCTACTGCCAAGCGGTCATCCGCCCCAAGCTCAAGAAACTGGGCCTGGACGACTGACGGCCAAGCCCCGCCCCCCGCTCCGCGCGCTTATTCCGGCCCCGCCAGCATCGCTTCAAAGCGCGCGCGCGCGCGCGGCGGCGGCGCGGCGTTCCGCAGAATCCAGCGCATCATGTCGCGCTGCTTCGCTTCCGGCACTTCCGCAAATGTCCGTTTCTCGAAAAGATCGAGCAAAACGGCCAAATCCTCCTCGGCCTGCCGCTGCATTTCGAAGAACCCCGGCAATTGGCTGCAAAAGGAATAGCGCATCATGCGGATCTCGATGGAGTCCGGTTGGGCCTCCACAAGGCCCTCGAACCGCGCCAGCCCAGCCTTGGCCCGGTGGTACTTTTCCCACGGCCGCAGGCTGTGCTTCCCCACCAACCCCTCCAATGCCGCCCGGAATGCTGCCAGCGCCGGCGGCCATTCGCTCACATCCGCTGGCAGACTCCCGTCCAGCAACTGGATCAGCCGGCGCGTCTCGGCCAGCGAATCCGGGGCCGTCTCGAATCCCTTGCGCACTTCGGCCAGCAATTCTGCGGAAGAACCGTCCGGGCTTTCCGCCCCGGCCCAGTTCCAGGCCAACGTCAACAGGAAAATCCCCCGCCATGCGATCCAGATCCTGCGCACGGACGCCTCCTTATGCGCTTCGTTCCACGCTGTAGCGGAACAATTCCCGGAACGCTTCCCGCGCCTCCTGCGCCCGCCCTCCCGCCTGCGGGGGCAGGCCCCCGATCCGCTCGGAGGCTTCCATCGCAAAACAGTGCATGTAGTCGCGCACCTTCGCCCGGGCCCCCGTCTGCTCCAAGGCCTCGCGAACCAGCTGCAACCCCGCCGGGCCCGGCTCCCGACTGCCGAAAACCGCACCCAACTTCGTCTTCAACTCCGCATCCGCTGCTTGGAACAGGAAATGCCGCATCAGCGTCTTCTTGTCTTCCCGGATGTCGGAATCCGCCCGCTTGCCCGATTGCGCGGAGTCGCCGAAAATCCCCAACTCGTCATCTTTCAGTTGGAACACCACTCCCAGATTCTCCCCGGCCTGGTCCAGTTCCTTGATATGGCCCGCGGGGGCCGCCGCCAGCATCGCCCCCACCACCAGCGGCAGCGAAAACGTATAGCGCCCCGTCTTGTAG
>SABN01000190.1 GCA_009928955.1 Opitutia bacterium
ACCAGGGCTGTCCGGTTTAAATCCCCTGTAAATACAGCTGATTGTCGAGTTCGGCCTGCAAATCGGCGCGCGGCACCGCCGAAAGGGTCTGTAAAATGGGGGTTTTCTCGAAAAGCGTGACGCTCAAAATCTGCAGGATCGCATAGAGGCTGCAGGAGAGGCCCAGGCGCTTGCGCAGAATGGCGCCGAGCACGTAGACGCAAATGGCGATCCAGATCTGGATTTTCACGGCGTTGGGCGAAGTGCCGTAGAAGGCTTTGATCCGCAAGTGCTGCTTGATCCAGCGGAAGAAGAGTTCGATTTGCCAGCGGCGGCGATAGAGTTGGGCGACGTCGGGGGCGGAGAGGACCGAGTTGTTGGTTAGGAAAACCAACGGCTTGCCGGTTTCGGGATCGCGATAGCCCACGCGCCGGAGCGTGTCGGGATAGCGGCGGCGCGAAGTGGGTTCGTCCAGGACGCCGATCTGGTCGAAACGGACGCCGGCAGTCTTGTCGACCGGTGCGGAAGTCCGGCGCCGGAACTTCAGGTTGCGTTTGGCGCGGGTGAGGAAGAATGCCGGCGCCTGATGGATGCGGTGGAACTGCGCGAAATCCACGTAGCCTCGGTCCATGACGTAGAGCGCTCCGGGTTCGAACGCCAGTTCCGCGAGGACGTTCACGTCGTGGACGTGGGCCGGAGTAATGACGACGAGGCTCGGAAGGTTGCCCCGCAGGGCCAGCAGGGTGTGCATCTTCACGCCGCCCCGGGTCTGCTTGTACTTGGCCCACGGAAACAGGCCGAGGCAGAGGTCCACGGTCGTGGAGTCCAGGGCGTACGCGGCGCCTTCCAGTTCCACGCCCATCGGCTCGCCGGCGTAAAGCCGGGCGGCCTGCGCGATCAGGACCTGCGCGAAGTCGGCGAAAATGCGCCAATCCCGCTTTTCGTTGGCGTCGGCCAAGGTGCTTCTGGGTACCGGACCGCGCAAACCGGCGTGGTACAGCTTGCGGCCGACGGCCCGCAGGCAGATCTCGATGTCCCGCAGGCTGTCGCGGCCGGTCAACTGGGCGAAGCACATCGCCAGGAACTGGCCGTAGCAACTCAATCGGCGGACGTGCTTGTCTCCGCCGTAGCGCCGGACGCACTTGTCGAACTCATGTTTCGGGACGAGATCCATCAACTGCGCCAACACCGTCCGTCCTGCATGCATGCGTTGCCTCCGGGGAGTCCCCAGCCGCCAACCGTGCAGGAAAGCGTTCTCGAGTTGAAATCGAAAACGACGCCGATGCCCGTTTCACCCCCGTGAAATCAAGCTGAAACCGATGTCTTCAGAAATTAAACCGGACAGCCCTGGTGGAACGTAAAAACTTTCGGGGCCTTTCGCGCCGGGCGGGGCACGGCGCGGATCGCCGGTAAACCGTTTCGAGCGTGGGGTTTTAGCGTCGTTGGCTTGACAAAACGGGGGCGAAGGCGGAGGATGTCGCGAATTTTCCCGGGCTCCCGGCCGGGCAAACGCGCTTTAAAAAACAACGGGTCCGGCAGGACCACAACGGAGAAGAACATGGCGAAGAAGAAATACGTCTATTTTTACGGCTTCGGGAAGGAAAACACCGAAGGCGACGCCTCGATGAAGGCGATCCTCGGCGGCAAGGGCGCGAACCTCGCCGAAATGGCCAACGCGAACCTGCCGGTGCCGGCGGGCTTCACGGTTTCGACCGAAGCGTGCGCCTACTATTCCTCGCACAACAACAAGTATCCCGAGGGGATGCTCGAGCAGCTCAAGGCCCAGCTCAAGAAGCTGGAAACCAAGATGAAGAAGAAGCTGGGCGATCCCAAGAATCCGCTGCTGGTCTCCGTCCGTTCGGGCGCGGCGATCTCCATGCCGGGCATGATGGACACGGTCCTCAACCTCGGCCTCAACGACAAGTCGGTGCTCGGTTTCATCGAAAGCACGGGCAACGCGCGCACGGGCTGGGACTGCTACCGCCGCTTCATCGACATGTTCGGCGACGTGGTCATGGGCCCGACGACCGGCCTGTCGCACCATGATTTCGAAGTGGCGATGACCGAGCTGAAGAAGAAGTACGGCGCGAAGGAAGACACCGACCTGACGGCCGACCAGCTCAAGGAACTGTGCGAGATCTACAAGAAGGTCTACGTGCAGAAGGTCAAGAAGCCCTTCCCGCAGGATCCGTTCGAGCAGCTGCTCGCCTCCGTCAACGCCGTGTTCGGCAGCTGGAACAGCGAGCGCGCGGTCAAGTACCGCCAGATCAACAAGGTGACGGGCCTGCTCGGCACGGCCGTCAACGTCTGCTCGATGGTCTACGGCAACATGGGCGACGAATCCGGCACCGGCGTGGCGTTCACGCGCGACGGCGCGACGGGCGACGAAGCCCCGATGGGCGAATACCTGATCAACGCGCAGGGCGAAGACGTCGTGGCCGGCATCCGCACGCCGAAGCACATCGACGACATGCCTTCCGAAAAGAGCCCGATCTGGAAGAAGGCGCACGCCCAGCTGATGACGATCATGAAGAAGCTGGAGAAGCACTACAAGTACCCGCAGGACGTGGAATTCACGGTCGAGCAGGGCACGCTGTGGATGCTGCAGACCCGCAACGCCAAGCGCACCGGCCTCGCCGGCGTCCGCTGGGCGGTGGAAATGGCCACGGGCAAGGACTTCTACACCGGCAAGGCGCAGGACAAGATCCTCAAGCCGGACGAGGCGATCGCCACGCTGTCGGGCTCCGACCTCGAACAGCTGCTGTTCCCGATCTTCGACGTCGCGGCCGAAAAGAAGGCCGTCGCGCTGACCAAGGGCCTGCCGGCCGGTCCGGGCGCGGGCGTGGGCAAGATCGTGTTCGACGCGGCCGCGGCCGAAGCGGCGGTCAAGGCGAATCCCGCCGAGAAGGTCATCCTGGTCCGCCACGAGACGAGCCCCGAGGACGTCGGCGGCATGTGGGCGGCGCAGGGCATCCTGACGAGCACGGGCGGCATGACCTCGCACGCGGCCGTCGTGGCGCGCGGCTGGGGCAAGTGCTGC
>SABN01000191.1 GCA_009928955.1 Opitutia bacterium
CACGTCCGCCGTGCGGTCCGACACCGCCACCGTGCGGCCGATCAGCCCCTCCGGCGTGATCACCGCCCGCCCCTCCGCCACGCCCGCCCCCGCCCCCTTGTCCAGCCGCGCCGTCTGCCACCAGCCCGTGCTGTCGCGGCCGATCACCTCGCAGGAAACCAGCCGGTTCGGAAACCGCCGCACGAATCCCAGCAAGTCGCGCATCATCTGGGTGTCGCGCTCCAGCTCGCGCGCCATGCGCATCTCCCCGCGCAGATAGACGATCTCCTCGGTCAGCGCGCGGTTCTCCAACGCCAGGTCCCGGACCCCCCGGATGTAGCGGAAAATATCCTGCAGCTCGCGCACGCCCCCCCGCAGCGCCGCCTGAAGCGGGCTGATCCCGTCGCGCACCGCCCCCTTGACGCGCAAGGAGGCCGAGTCCGGCAAGTTCATCATCGCCAGCACGACCAGTCCGATCGCGCACAGCGCTATCCATCGTCGATCCTTCATCGTTCCTTCCGGCCCAAAAAATCACCACGCCCAACCGGAACAGGAAGAGAGACGGACCCGGGATGTGCGCGCGGACGTCCGCCCCGTCAGGAGCTGGACGACACCTTGCGCAGGAAATTCAGCTCATGCAGCACGACGCCCGTGCCCTCGGCCACCGCGCTCAGCGGGTCCTCGGCCACATGCACCGGCAGCCCGGTCTGTTCCGCGATCAGCTTGTCCATGCCCCGCAGCTGGGAGGTTCCCCCCGCCAGCACGATGCCCCGGTCCACCAGATCGGAGGACAATTCGGGCGGACAGCGCTCCAGCGTGATGCGGATCGCTTCGACGATCGCCGACACGGGCTCTTGCAGAGCCTCGCGGATCTCCTCGGAGGTGATCGTGAGCGTCTTCGGCAGGCCCGCGACCAAGTCGCGGCCCTTCACCTCCGTGCTCATCTCCTCGCCGAGGGGATAGGCGGAACCGATGGAGATCTTGATCTCCTCCGCCGTCCGTTCGCCGATCATCAAATTGTACACCCGCTTCAGGTACTGGACGATCGCCTCATCCATCTCGTCGCCGCCGACGCGGACGCTGCGGCTCAACACGATGCCGGCCAGGGAGATGATGGCCACCTCGGTGGTCCCGCCCCCCATGTCCACGATCATGTTGCCCGCCGGCTCCTGGACCGGAAGGCCCACGCCGATCGCCGCCGCCATTGGCTCCTCGATCAAATAGACTTCCCGCGCACCCGCGTGGGTGGCGGAGTCCTTGACCGCTCTCTTCTCCACTTCCGTGATCCCGCTGGGAACCGAAATGATGATCCGCGGACGCACCACCCATTTGCGGTTGTGCGCCTTGCGGATGAAATACCGCAGCATCGCCTCGGTCACCTCGAAATCCGCGATCACGCCGGCTTTCATCGGACGAATGGCGACGATGTTGCCGGGCGTGCGGCCCAGCATGCGCTTGGCCTCCTCGCCCACGGCCAGCACGCGGTTGGTCCCCTGTTGGATGGCCACCACGGAAGGCTCGCGCAGCACGATACCCCGGTCTTTCACATAGACCAGCGTATTGGCCGTGCCCAAATCGATGCCGATATCGTTCGAAAAATAACCTAAAAGCCAGCTAAACATCTGGACTCTTTCCTAATTAAATAAAATGGCTAATCGCTTCTACAATCCCCGCATATTGCCTACCCCCCGCTCCCACCGTCAAGCCTCAAAACGGGTCAGCGCCCCCCGCCCGCCTTCGCCTCTTTCCGGTGGCCTTTGGCCCCGGCGCCCCCCGACCGCCGCACCCCCTGCAAGCGCTCCGGCTCGGACTCGATCGCCCCCTGTTGCAGCAGATACTCCACCACGTCCGCATGGTTCCGGGAGCGGGCGGCCCACAGCGCCGTCCGGCCATCCGCCGTCTTCGCGTTGACCTTCGCCCCGTTTTCCGCCAGCAGGCGCACCACCTCCAGATGGCCCTTCTCCGCCGCGAACACCAGCGCCGTATAGTTGTCGTCGCCGATCGCGTTCACGTCCACCCCCTTCTCCACCAGATAGCGCACCACCTCCAGCCGGCCCTCCTGCGCCGCGAAGATCAGCGGCGTATAGGTCACCGCCCCCTGGGCATTGATGTCCGCCCCGTTTTCCGCCAGCAGCCGCACGATCTCCACATGCCCCTTTTCCGCCGCGAAGATCAGCGGGGTGTAGTTCGCCGCCCCCTTCGCGTTCACGTCCGCCTTCTTCCCCACCAGATAGCGCGCCACCTCCAAATGCCCGTTTTCCGCCGCGAAGCACAGCGGAGTGTAGCCATCATCCCCCCGGAGGTTCACCCCCGCCCCCTTCTCCACCAGATGGCGCACCACTTCCAGATGCCCGTTGTTCGCCGCCGCCATCAACGCCGTCCGCCCGTCGTAGCTCCGGGCATTCAGGCCCGCCAGCTTCCCCGTCAGGAATTGCGCCACCGCCAGATGCCCGTTCTCCGCCGCCGCCATCAGCGCCGTCCGCCCCTCCGCCCCCCGGGCATCCACGAACATCCCGAGCTGCAGATGCAACTGGACATCCGGCAGATCCCCGCTCGCCGCCGCCTCGACGATCGTGCCATGCTTCGGAACCTTGGAAGGCGCCGCCGGGCCGCACCCCGCCCCGGCAGCCAAGACCCACCCCAGCAACAAACAACAGATTGGATAGCCTCTCTTCATCGCGATCTCTTCTTGTCCGCTATACTCCCTTCAACCGCTCCAAATCAAGTTATTCCCGCCCTCCGCCCCGCCCCCCTCTTCTTCCTTGGTCATTGGATGTCGGGGGGGGGGGATGGATATTCGGATTGGATATTCTGATTTGCTCTCCCGCTTCATCCGGAATCCTGACTCCTGAATTCTTCCGCTCTATTCTCAATTCCCAATTGACTCTCCTCCTCCCATCCCCTACCTTCTCCTCCACTCTGTGCGGAGAGATGGCTGAGTGGCCGAAAGCAACGGTTTGCTAAACCGTCGTACTGGTAATAACCGGTACCGAGGGTTCGAATCCCTCTCTCTCCGCC
>SABN01000072.1 GCA_009928955.1 Opitutia bacterium
TCGGACGACAACGACAACGACGGGACGATCAACTGGGCGGACATCGGGCCGCTGGCGACGAACGCTTCGAGGACGATCGTGGCGACGTTCACGGCGGCGGCGACGACGGCGGGGCTGTCGGAGACGAACGTCGTGGTGACTTCGCCGACGACGCCTCCGAATGCGCCGCCGGTGCCGCCGCAGACGAACGATGCACCCTATGCGGTGGATGCGCCGGCTTCCTTGGGCAACTACGTGTGGCTGGACGTGGACGGCGATGGCATTCAGGGCAACCCGGTCGATGAGCCGGGCATCGAAAACGTGCTGGTGACGCTGTACGACGCGGACACCAACGATCTGGCGACAACGACGACGGACGCGAGCGGATTCTACAGCTTCACGAACCTGGTGCCGGGGACGTACTTCGTGGGCTTCACGCCGCCGGCGGGCTTCCAGATCACGCTGCAGAACGAAGGCGGCGATCCCGAAGCCGACAGCGACGCCGATCCGGTCACCGGCCTGACCGTGCCGACGGTGCTGGCCTCGGGCGTGAACGATCTGACGTGGGATGCGGGCCTCTATGGGGCCGCGTCGCTGGGTGACTTCGTGTGGAACGACCTGGACGCGGACGGCATCCAGGACGGCGGCGAGACGGGCGTGGTGGGCGTGGTGGTGAACCTGCTGACGAATGGAACCGTGATCGCGACGACCACGACGGACGTGAATGGCGCGTATGCCTTCATCGGATTGCCGCCGGGGGATTACCAAGTGCAGGTGGTGGCGCCGGGCGGCTGGTACGTGAGCCCGCAGGATGCCGCCGGCGGCGGCGCCGGGGGCGACAGCGACATCGACCCGGGCACGGGCCGGACGGCGACGATCACGCTGGAGTCGGGCGACAACGACCTGACGTGGGACGCGGGCCTGTACCTGCCGGCCTCGCTGGGCAACTTCGTGTGGTTGGACGTGGACGGCGACGGCATCCAAGGCGGCGCGGGCGAGACGGGGATGCCCGACGTGGTGGTGACGCTGTACGACGCGGCGGACGCCGTGGTCGGCACGACGACGACGGACGTCAACGGCGCCTATGCCTTCACGAACCTGGTGCCGGGCACCTATTCCGTGGGCTTTACGGTTCCGGGCGGCTACCAGATCACCTTGCAGAACCAAGGGGTCGACCCTGCGGCGGACAGCGACGCCGACCGGACGACGGGCCGCACGGTCCCGACGACGCTGGTCTCGGGCGAGAACGATCCGGATTGGGACGCGGGCCTGTACCTGCCGGCGAGCCTGGGCAACTTCGTGTGGGAGGATTTGAATTACAACGGCATCCAGGATCCGGGCGAACCGGGCATTCCGAGCGTGACGGTGCGGCTGTATGATGCCGCCTCGAACCTGGTGGACACGACGATGACCTCCGCGGCGGGCAGCTATTCGTTCGGCGATTTGATTCCCGGCGAGTACTTCGTTGTTTTCTCGCGGCCTTCCGGCTACCAGTTCACGCTGCAGGACCGAGGCGTTGACACCGCGGACAGCGATGCGGATCCGAGCACGGGCCGCGCCATCGCGACGGTGCTGGAGAGCGGCGACGACGACCTGACGTGGGATGCGGGCCTGTACCGGCCGGTCTCGGTGGGCGACTACGTGTGGCTGGACGAGGACTGGGACGGCGTGCAGGACGCCGGCGAGGCCGGAATCCCGAACGTGCGGGTGGACCTGCTGGACAGCGGCCTGAACGTGATCGCCTGGACGTTGACGGATCTGAACGGGCTGTATCTCTTCACGGATCTGCCTCCAGGCGAGTACACCGTGCGCGTGGACACCTCCACCCTGGCGCCGGAACTGGCGGCGAATCAAACGTTCGATCGGGACGATCTAGAGCCGGTTCCTCCGCCTCGCGATCATCAGGCGACCGTGACGTTGGTCTCGGGCGATGCGATCCGCGACGTGGACTTCGGCTACAACTGGAATCCGGACGGCGATCCGCTGGGATCGATCGGCGACCGGATCTGGGTGGATGCCGATGCCGACGGGAGACAGGATCCGGGCGAAGTCGGGATCCCGAACGTGACGGTGAGCCTGTACATCGACGCCGCGGGCAACGGCAGCTACACGACGGTGGTGGCGACGACGACGACGGACGCGTCCGGTTTCTACATCTTCCCGGGGCTGGCTGCGGGCGCCTACGTGGTGCGGGTGGACGCGAACACCCTGCCGGCGGGATACAGCCAGACGGGCGATCCGGACCACTTCGGGACCGCCGCGACCGCCAATCCGGCGCAGGCCGGCGACCACCAGACGACGGCGCCGATCGTGCTGGCGCCGGGCGACGTGTTCGTGAACGCGGACTTCGGCTACTGGTTCCCGACCTTCAGCAACCTGGGCGACTTGATCTACTTCGACGCGAACGCGGACGGGGTCTTCAACCCGGCGGACGGCGATTCCGCGATTCCGGGCGTGACGGTCGTGCTGTTGAACGATCTGGGCCAGGTGATCGCCAGCACGGTCACCGATGGGGGCGCCACGAACAACTACCTGTTCACGGGCCTGCCGGCGGGGACGTACACCGTGTGGGTCAACGACACCGGCCACGTGCTGAACGGGCTGGTGCAGACGGGCGATCCGGACGGCGGGCTCGACAGCCGCAGCACGACGACGCTGGACGGCGCGACCGACGATCTGCGGCAGGACCATGGCTACACGCCGGACGGCCATGGGCCGGGGCTGGGCCTGATCGGCGACACGATCTTCCTGGACCGCGACGGCGACGGTGCGCCGGGCGCAGGCGAGGGGATCGAAGGCGTGACGGTCCGTCTGTTCGACTATACGGGTCTGACGCTGCTGGCGACGACGGTCACCGGTCCCAACGGCCTGTATTATTTCGGCGGCCTGGCGCTGGACGAGACGTACGTGGTGCGGGTGGATGTGAGCACGCTGCCCAATGGCGGGACGGGGCTGGACAACACGGTGGATCCGGACACGGCGGGCATGGGCGACAGCCGATCCACGGTGGCGATCTCGGCGGGCAATGTGATCGATCTGGACCAGGACTTCGGCTACGTGGCCGCGGTGCCCAACGCCATCGGCGGCACGCTGTGGCGCGACTGCAACGCCGACGGCACCCTGGACGTGGACGAGGATCCGCGTTGGGAGGGCGTGAAGATCGTCCTGCGCGATGGCAACGGCAACATCGTCGGCACGGCGTTCACGGATGCGGCCGGCGACTACCTGTTCGAGGGCCTGCCGGATGGCAACTACGAGGTGGACGTGGTCGACGTGGACAACGTGATGCACGGCTTCTGGCACAGCCTCGGGTCCAATCCGGGCGACGACAACAACAGCCAGGTGGATCCGTATGACGTCACCGTGGGCCCTGGCAACCGGACCGACACGACGGCCGATTTCGGCTACTACCTGGTGATCGCGGAACTGGGCGACACCGTCTGGTACGACATCAACGGCGACGGCCTGCAGAACGGCCAAGAGCCGGGATTGGCGGGCGTGCGGGTGTCGCTGCGGATCCGGTATCCGAACGGCGACGAGATCGCGATGGAAACGCTGACGGACGCGAACGGGCGCTATCTGTTCGCGAACCTGCTGCTGGACGAGCGCTTCGACGAGAGCACGCTCAACGATCCGGCGACGGACAACCTGCCGCGCTTCACGGTATCGGTGGTGAGCACGCAGTTGATCCTGACGGCGGACGGCTACGTGCCGACGCTCATCGATGCGGGCGACGGATCGAACGACTCGCGCGAGCATGCGGGCACGTTCGCGCTGCTGCGCAAATGCGGCCGGCCGGTCACCTACGACTTCGGCTATGGCGGCGGGCCGCTGCTGGCGGTGATCGGCAACGTGGAGGCGTTCACGCGCGACGGGCAGACGATCGTGCGCTGGGAGACGGTCGACTCGTGGGGCACGGTTGGCTTCTGGCTCGAGCGCCAGGTCGGCGACGAGTGGGTGCGCATCCGTCCGGAGCTGCTGCCGTTCCCGATCTCCGGGGTGGCGCCGATCGTCTTTGAAGAGGTCGATCCGGACGCCCAAGCCGGCGGGACGTATGTGTACCGGCTGGTGGAGTTGGAGAGCAGCGGCAACGAACTGGCCTATGGTCCGTATGCGCTGACCGTGGACGGGGCCGGACGCACCTACGACGACTGGGCGGCGGAGCACTTCACGGTTGAAGAGCTGGCCGATCCGGCCATCAGCGGCCGCGCCGCCGATGCCGATGGCGACGGGCTGACCAATGAGCAGGAGTTCCTGGCTTGGACCGATCCAACCCGTGCGGATTCCGTGCTGCAGATCACCCAGATGCGCCCCGTGGCGGGCGGAGTCGAGTTGAGCTGGAAGAGCGTTCCCGGCCGCTTCTACCGCATCGCGTTCGCCGACAGCGTGCGGGGGCCTTTCCTGCCGGTGGCGCAGGAAATCCTGGCCACGGACGGGGCGACGCGCATGACGCTCCCGGTGGCCGTCCCCGGCCGCCAGATGTACTTCCAAGTGATTCTGGTGGGCGGAGAGACGGGCAAGTAGAGGAAATCTGCGGTATGTTCCAGCCCATCAGTCCTCTTGAGACAGCGACCGGATGAAAGCAACTAGACCAGCCTTCAGGCTTTCGGCCGGCATTCCGGTTCGCCGGGGTGTCGCGTGGGCGGGCGCGCTGGTCCTGATGCAGATGCTGGCGTGGACCGTGGCGGCTGAAAACGCGCCGGCGGATGTTTCATTGCGGGGGGGGGTGGAGGCGCCAGACGGCGGCGTCCATGTCGAGTGGGCGAGGGAGGCCGGTCCGCCTTTTCTGCTGGGCTGGCATGTGGAGCGGCAACTGCCGGATGGCGGCGCCTTGCGCGTGACGTCCGGGCGGGTGGAGGCGGGCTTGTTCGATCCGCCTTCCTTTGTCTATCGCTTCCACGACGCAACCGTTCACGCGCGGGCGGGAGATTCCATCTCCTACCGCTTGGTGATGGTGGATCCGGAGTTGCGCGAATGGCCTTCCGCCTTCGTCCCCATCCGGGTCGAGTCCGGCGAGGAGTTCTTCAAAACGGCGGTTCCCCAGCCCCGCCGGACGAAAGCCGCGCCGGTCCGCCGCGACGCGCCGCCGTCCACCGTCGGCGCGCGAGTCCGCATCGCCGTGACGAACGACGGACTGGTTCGCCTGACGGCGGGAGAGATCGCGGCGGTGCTGGAGGGGCTGGCTGAGCCGCAGGTCGCGCAGTTGATCGCGCAGACCAACCTCGCGCTGACGTGCGGGGGCGAATCCGTGGCGTGGCGGGCGGAGGCGGGGGGGGGCGCCTTGCTTTTCTTTGGACAGGGCTATCGCGACACCTATGCCGATCAAAACGTCTACTGGCTGGATCCCGGTCCGGGCTTGGCGATGGGGTTTTCCAGTCGCGCCACCGGGTTGGTGGCGGCCGATCCGTGGTTCTGGGAGACGGCTCGCGCGGAGAGCAACCTCCATTTCATGACGTATGTGCCGGGGGGATTGGACGACGACTATTGGATTTGGGACTTCCGCCAGCTGATTTCTCCGGCCAGCTCCGGTCAGTGGACGACCTCCGTGGAGTTGACCGATGCCCATCCCGGGGTGAAAGAAGGCGCGGTGACGGCGCATCTGGTCAGCTACAACGATGGTCCCGCCGCGTTCGACAACCACACGCAGCTCTCCGCCGCCGGCCAGCTGTTGGATGACCGTCTCTGGGCCGGAGATGTCCGCCTGTCGCAGTCGGGGGTCGCCACGAATCTGGGGGGCTCTTCGGTCTCCGTCACGGTCGGGATGCTCCGGGAGGCGGACGTCACCACGACGACGGTGCTGATCGACGCCATCGACGTGCGCTACGCCCGGCGGATGAGGGCGCGGAACCATCACCTGTTGTTCCGGGCCGAGGCCGGAACCAACGTCCTGACGGTGCGCGGATTCTCTTCGCCGTCCATCCAGGTGTTCGATGTCGCCGATCCTCTGCGTCCGGTGGAGATCGCGGCGACGGTGGCGCAGGAGGGGGCGGAATGGCGTGTCTCGTGGTCCGCGAACCCGGCGGAGCCGGGCCGGTTTTTGGCGGCGGCCGCGGGGGCGCCCCCCGCGCGGATCGATGGCGCATCCGACGCGGGATGGGGCCGGCCGATGGCGGGCGCGCCGCATCTGGTCATCGCGCCGCGAGCCCTGACCAATGCGGCGGCCGCGTTGGTGGCGCATCGCCGGCAGCAAGGGCTGGATTCGTTGCTGGTGCCGATCGAGGAGGTCTATGACGCCTTTGCTTTTGGGCGCCGCGATTCCCGGGCCATCCCCCGGTTCCTCGCCCAGGCCCAGGCCCGCTGGACGGTGCCGCCCGCCTATGTCTGCTTGGCCGGCGACGGACATCTGGACTACCACGACCACTATGGCCAGGCCCTGACGCGTCCCAACCACGTGCCGCCCCTCCTGGACCGCATCCCTTATGCAACGCCTGCGGGGGGCACGGTGAGGACGATCGGCCTCGACAATCCGCTGGCGGACGTGGATGGCGACGGAGCGCCGGATCTGGCCATCGGACGGTTGCCGGCGCAGACGCCGGCCGCATTGACGGCGATGATCAACCGCATCGTGGCATGCGAGGCCTCGGACGCTTGGAAGAGCCGGGTTTTGCTGGTTTCCGACAAGGATGAGGATGACGCCTTCGGGGCGGCGCGTGAACGGTTGGCCGCGCACGTGCCGCCGGGCATGGCCGTCCAGCGGCTGGGCCATACGATGTCCACGCCGGCCGAAACGATGCGCGCGAACTTCATCCAGGCGATGAATTCCGGGTCTGCGCTGGCGGCGTACTACGGCCACGCCAACAACATCGGCATCAGCTCCCCCCATTTCTTCGAGCACAGCTATCTCCGGTCTGACATGCCGTCGCTGACCAATCTGGTGCGGTCGCCGCTCCTGTTGGCGGGGACCTGCATGTTGAATGATTTCGCCCCGCCCCATTCCTCCAGCCGGTGCCTCGGCAAGGGATTTATGGACACGGCGCCCGGCGGCGCGGTGGCCGTCTGGGCCTCGGCGGCGGAGGCCACCCTTCCCATGGCGGAAGCGACGACGGGAGCCATTTTCGACGAGCTGTTCCGCGATCACGACACGCACCTGGGCGACATGATTTGGGCGGCGCTGGACTTGCAGTCCGCGAGCGCGTCGCCCTGGACGGTGCGGTCGAGCGTTCTGCTGGGCGATCCCGGCATGCGGGTGCGGACCCATCTAGGCCTGGACCAGACGCCGCCAAACGTCCGGATCACCAGTCCATCGGCGGGGGCGACGCATGTCGCCGCAACCAACCGAATCCTGCTGGCCGGGACCGCCACCGACTTCGGCGGGATCGATCGCGTGTGGATTCGCAACCATCGGGACATCGTCGAATTTCTGCCCGCCGGGACCGAGCACTGGCAGATCGAGGGGTTTCCGCTGCACCAAGGGCTGAACCTCATCGATGTGATGGCCCTCGATGCCGCCGGCAACCGGGCCACGCAGACCCTCAGCGTGACCTACAGCGGCGACGCCTACTACGAGGCCGGGTTGCGTTCCGGGCAGGTGGTGCAGGCGATCGACTTTCCCGACCCGGTGCAGGCGGGGCACACCGTGCGCATCCGCTGGCGGATTCTTTCCTATGTTCCCGTGCGGTCCTACTTGCAAACCATGCACCGCGTGGGCAACCAAACCATCTGGACCGTTCGTCGGAACGGGGCGTTCCTGGGCGAGGAGGAAAGCCCCTGGAACATTGGCGGCGGCGCAAAGCGGGCCCGGGTCTATTCCTTCGAATGCGATTGGACCGCCCTGGATTCGGGCGAGGCGCCCGTCGACATATACGCTTGGTTCAACGTGGCCCAGACCGATGGCCAGCGCTTTCTGATGGCCAACATCCCCGACGGGGTGGATGGGCGTCCGGATCCCAGCATCGCCAAGGTGTTTCGGCGCACGGTACTCCCCAATGCCGTGCCGGGCCCTCCGGACGTGGCGGGTGACGAAGAGCCGATTCGCGAAAGCAGTGCCGCCCGGCAGTTCGACGCGCTGGAAGACATTCGGAAACGTTCGGGCGGGGTGGTGACGCATATCGCCATTCCCGACCATTGGGCGCCGGGATCCAGCATCGTTTGCGAATGGAAGGTGCTGGCCTATATGGATATCGAGGGGCAATTGGCGGTCGCCGATTTCGCGCGTTCCACCATCCCGGTCCAGATTTCAGCCGTCCGGACCGCGGCGGCGCCCACCTCGTTCAACTTCACCCATAATGGCCAGACCCATTATGCCACGGAGTATTCCTTCCGGGCGACGATGACCGTGCCGGCGGAATGGGCGGACAATCCGCCGGGTGAGGCAGGACGGCCCCGCGTCCAAGTGTTTTTTCGCCACCGCGTGCGCGCGACTTCCGGTTCGCGCATGGCCTGCAATCTCGCTTCGGGGATCGATGCCCGGCCATTCGAGACGGACGGAATGTTCGGCCGTTTCATTGAGAGAACGATCGCGGTGGAGGGGGGGCCATGAGGAAGACCGGTGTGGGGATCGGCCTGGCGATCCTGTTGGCGGGGATGGGGGTGTGGCTTGGGGGGCGCCTCGCGCCCGGCCGCGGCCGACCTGCGGCGCTCGCGGGCAGCGGATCGGAGGGCGTCGCCGCCGCCGAGCCGGTTGTGCCTGAGAATGCCGCCATGCTTCCGGTCGAGAATGATGGGCGGCAACGCACCCGTTTCGCCAAACCCGACGCTGACGAGCAACCCTGGCCGGACGGGTTTCCGGTCCGCAGCGACGGCGGGCCAGATGCATGGGCGAAGGTGAAGGCCCATGCGCAGGCCGGGAGGTTGAGCCCCTTGCTGGCCGAGTTTGAAGCCATGGGTTCCGCTTCCGCCCGGAGTGCGTCATTGCGGTTTCTCTGGGGTTCCGGCGACGAGGCCTTGGTCGCCGCCGCGCTGGCGCTTCTCTGGTCCGTTCCGGAAACCGATCCCGACCGGCGCGCCTATCTGAGGGTTTTGGAGAGTGGCGATTTCCCGGCCGTGGCCATTTGGCTCCTGAACGCCTTGTCCACGCTGGGGGACGGCGCCGAACGGGTTGCGATCTTGGAAACGCTTCGCGCCATGCGGGGAGTCAACACCGCGGCCGCCATCGCGGCGCATTTGAATTCGGGCGCAGGTCCGGCCGTCCGCCAAGTTGTTCTCGCGTGGATGCAAGGGCGATCTTCTCCGTCCGACATCCGGATGTTGAAGGAGATGGCCTTGTCCGGCGATCTGGATGTTGCCCGGGCTGCGGCCACCGGGCTTGCAAACATCGGCGGCCCCGACGCTTGTTTCTGGCTGGCCGCTGCCGCTCGCGATCTCGAGGGGATTCTTTCGCTTTCCCCGGTTTTGGCGTCTGGGCGTTCCCCCTACAGTCAAACGGCCCTGCAACAGATCTGGGCGGATCGAACGCGCCCGGAGGCGGTGCGGGTTGCGGCGGAAACGGCTCTAGCCAATCTTGGCCCCCGCCCCTGCGGGGCGGAATCCGGAAGCCCGCGGGGGGATGGGCATGGAGTGGCGTGCGACGGCATGGCAACGGGAGCCCGCGGGGATGACGCGGAGCGTTGGTTTTAGAAATGGCGCGAGTTGCGGGAAGGAGTGAGTGATGAAGGTGAAACAAAGTTTGTGGCCGCTGTTGATGTGTTGGCCCCTCTGGATGGGAGTCCATCCGGCTCCGGCGGAACCGCTCCGGCTTGCCTTGCGCGAACCGCGGGAGGCCGTTGCCGAAGCGGATGTTTATTCCGCGGGCCATCGGCTGCGGGCGGAACGCATGGTTCCCGGATCTCCGGCGCTCTTGGCGCTGGCTCCTCCGGCGGCCGAGATGCCCGGGTCCAGCTCGGCCATGCGTGTTCAAGCCGACAACTCGATGGTTTCCGCAGGCGTGGGAAGGGAATTCAGCGCCTGGTCGGATTTCACCGCGGTGTTGCGCCCCTCCCGCTGGCGGTTGCCGATCCGCGTAGGCGAACCGCTTTCATTCCTGAATTGGCGGGCATGGAAGGAAGCGCCCGGACGCACGGCAAAAATATTAGGTGGCGTCGTGGTGGTGGCCGGCCTCACCTATGCCGCGGTGGAAATGGCCTCCTCGTCAGGCGATGAAAGCCGCAGTCCCCAGGGCGATCCCTTCCCGCCGCCTGCCCCGGCGAGCGCCCCCGTGACGGGGGGGGGGCGTCCGAATCCGGATTCCTCCTCTGATTCCAAGCCGATCCCGTCCAGCGACGGTGGGGGCGGCGGCGGGGGAAGCCCTGGCGGAGAATCCAGCGGCGGGGACGAATCTCCATTTTAAAAGCGAGCATGAGTTCAGTGAAATCAACCCTTCATTCAAACGGCGCGCGACTGCGCCGCCATCCGTCCGTGGTCCTGCGCCATGTGGCCGGCGAGCACATGCTGGTGCCGGCCGTGACGCGCGAAGTCGATCTGGACAGCCTTTTCCTGCTGAATCCCACGGGCGTGTTCGTCTGGGAGCGGCTGGATGGCATGCGGTGCATCCGCGAACTGGCCGAGGCCGTTGCCGAAGGCTTCGGGGTGGATGTCGAAACCGCCCGGGCCGACGTGGCGCCATTCCTGGCAAGCCTGCTGGAGCGGAATCTGGCTGAACGCGCGGAAGCCGATGGACGCTGACTGCGATCTTTCGTCCGGGGCCGCCCGCTTGGATGCGATGCGCCGCCGCGCCGCCGCCAAGGGCATCCCGCTGCATGGAACGCTGGCGCTGACCCATCGGTGCAATTTCCGCTGCATCCATTGCTATGTCCTGCCCAACGCGAACCCGCCCTCCGCCGAACTGTCCACCGCCGACTGGCTTTCCTTGGCGCAGGAAGCGGCCGCTGCCGGTTGTTTTTCCATTCTGCTGACGGGCGGGGAGCCGCTGTTGCGGGAGGATTTCGCCGAAATCTATCTCGGCATCCGGAAAATGGGCATCCACGTCATCCTGTTCACCAATGCCTCCCGGGTCGATGCGCATGTGATTGAAACGCTGTGCGCGGCGCCGCCGCGCGTGATCGAGGTGACCGTCTATGGGGCGACGCCCGAGACCTATCGGCGCGTGACCGGCCGCGCGGAAGCCCATGCGGAAACCCTGCGGGGCCTCGCGCTCCTGCGCGAGGCCGGCCTGCCCGTGCGCCTCAAGACGGTATTGATGCAGCCCAACCGCCACGAGTTCGAAGCCATCCGCGCGTTGGCGGCCGAGGGGGAACGCGCCCCGCGCTATGATGCGGTGATCCAGCCGCGGTTCCGGGGCGACGCCGAAATCGAGCGGTTGCGCGTGCCGCCCGCCGAGGTGGTCGAGATGGAGGCCCGCGCCATTCCGGATCTGGCCGGGCAGTGGCGCCGGCAGCGGGGGCGGCAAGGGAAATCATCGCCGGCCGGCGCGCCGCGGCTCTATGGCTGCGCGTCGGGCCTCATCTCCTTCTATGTGGCGGCCGATGGCATGGTGCAGCCGTGCGTCAGCGCCGTCCGCCACGGCATCCGCTACGAGCGCGGCGGATTGCTGGCGGCGTTCCGCGCGGGCCGCCGGTCCGTGCAGGGGCTGTGCGCGCCGCCCGGCTACGCGTGCGCCACCTGCGCCGACCGATTTTTCTGCAGTTCCTGTCCGCCCATCGCCGAGTTGGAGTGTGGGGACGAGGCCGGAAAATGCGCCTATGCCTGCGAACTGGCGCATGAACGGAGCCGCAGAATGGCGGCCCCGGTTTAAGACTTCCCTTTGATTGTCCCCCTGGAATATGATTCACGCAAAGGAACGACCATGAAGACAGAAGAAAGCAAGAATCCGGAGTCGCGCTCCCCCTACGAGCCGCCTCGCCTGGAAGTCGTTTCCCTGCGCGGGGACGAAGTGCTCGCCGGAAGCTGCAAGGATATGAACGGGGGAAGCACGGGACCCGACCTCGCCTGCAAAGATACGGCGGGAATCAATCCCTGCTCCAATTTCGGGTCATGATTCCAGCGCCGGGCTCGGCCGCATCCTCGCCTTCGGACGGGGGGCGGCTTTGTTTGGCGGACCTTTCCGTGGACATGGCGGGGCCCCTGTGCCCGCCATTTTCCAATTGGCCTGATTCCTATCAGCCTTTTCTCATGGCTCGTTCCGACCGTCCGTTCGCTGCGCGGATGCGCGTGGGCGCGGAGAGCGGCCATCCGTCCGAGGCGCGGTTCGTTCCCGCCTATGTGGCGGGGTCGTGGCAATCCGGAACCGTGGACGGGCGCGGCGTGTATCGATTCCATGCCGGCGGGAACCGGCCGTATCTCTGGGCCGAGCCGGATGCGGATTTCGGGGTCGTGGACATCTGGCCGGAGCCGGTGGGCGGGCGCCCGATCCCGCCGCTGCTGCATCCCGTCGATCGCGTCCTGGGCATGGGCGTGCTGGCGCACCGGAGCGGATTCATCGTCCATTCGTGCGGATGGAGCTGCAACGGGAAATCCCTGTTGTTTCCCGGCGTGTCGGGCGCCGGCAAGACCACGCTCTGCCGGCAACTGATGGCGGCGGGGCAGGGCGAGGTGCTGTCCGACGATCGCGTGGTCCTGCGCGAGGGGCCGGATGGGTTCCGCGCGTTCGGCACGCCGTGGCCGGGCGATGCGCGGCAGGCGCGCAACGACTCCGCGCCGCTCGCCGCGCTCGGTTTCATCGAAAAATCCCCCGAGCACCGGCTGACGCCGATCCGGCCGGCGGAAGCCTTGCGGCGGCTGTTGGAGGCGGCTTCGGTGCCGTGGTTTTCGGCGCCCCTGCGCGATCTCGTCCTGCCGCTGGTGGAGCGGCTGGTGTCCCGCGTGCCGGCCTATCGCGTGGGATTCCGGCCCGAGCCCGGCGTGATCGATTGCCTGCGGCCGCTGGTGGACGGCGCGCTCCGGCAACCGGGATAGGAACCGACTTGGAGGCCATGGGATGCGCGCCCGAACCCCGACGACGCCCGGCGGCGTGAAGCATGATCCAACGCTCTTTTCGGAAATCCTTTCGGAAGCGCTGGCGCGCGGAGAGGCGGTCCGGTTCCGGCCGCAAGGCGTCAGCATGCTGCCGTGGTTGCGCGCCGGACGGCAGGTCCGCGTGCGTCCCGCCGCCGGCCATGTCTTGCGCCGCGGCGACATCGCGTTGTATTGGCGCGCGCCGGGGCAGCCGGTCCTGCATCGCGTCGTGCGCGTGCGCCGCGCGGAAGGGATTTGCGAGTGCCGGGGCGATTCCGAGAGCGGGGAGCCGGAGCGCGTGCCCTTGGCGGCCGTGATCGGCGTCGTCGCGACCCCGGCCCTGGGCCGCCTTGTTTATCTTGCGCTGCATCCCGCGCGGCGGTTCTTCAATCGGCTTTGCCTGAGATGGGGGCTGCGGCTGCGCCATGGGTGAACCCGCGCCAGGATTCGAGGCGTTGCGGAAAGGCTGCGCGGCCGCGGTGCGCGGCGAGGCCGGCTCGGTCTCGCCCGCTGCCGGTTTCGCGGCGCACGGGCTGGCGCTGGCCGAGCGGCACCGCGTGGTGCCGTTGCTCGCGGCGGGACTTTCCGCCGCGTTCCGGGAGCGGTTTCGCCGCCGCGTGCTGGCGTTGGCGCAGCAAACGGCGCGGCTGGAGCAGGAACTGGGTTTCCTATCCAGGCAGCTTGCCGCCGCGGGAGTGGAATTTCTCTTATGCAAGGGGCCGGCGCTGGCCCGGCAGGCCTATCCGGTTCCGGAATGGCGGACCTGCGACGACCTGGACCTGTGGGTGGCGTCCCGCGATTTTGACGCGGCGGTCCGCGCGCTGGAGCAAGCGGGCTATCGCCGGCCGCAAGCGCTGGGCGCGCGCGCGGCGGCCTGCGCGCGGCGGGCGGGCATCGAAGCCGCGCTGGTGCATCCCGACCGCGGGCGCTTGATCGAGGTGGCCCACGGCTGGCGGGCGCTCGCGCCCACGCCCCGCGCCGCGCGCGAAGTCTGCGCGGGCGCGGTGGCCTTGGACATCGCCGGCGCGAAGATCCGCGCGCCCGCGCCGGCGCATGCGCTGATCCTCGCCTGTCTGCACGGCGCGCACCATCGCTGGGACCGGTTTTCCTGGGTGGCGGACGTCGCCGGGCTTTGGCTTCGGCTGTCGCCGGGGGAACGCGAGGAGGTCTGCGCGCGCGCGCGCCGCTGGCGCGCGGAGACGGCGCTGGGGCTGGGCCTGCGGCTGGCGGCGGAGCATCTCGGCCTCGCGCTCGGCGGCCGCGCCGCGGCGCTGGCGGCCGCGCGTCGCGTCGCGGCGCTGTTCCGGCGCGTGCGGCTGGAAGAAATCGGCGGCGCCGCGTTGCGCGTTCCGATGATGGAGCGCCTCCGGTTCGAGAAGGACGCGCAGGATTCGGCGCTGCGGCGCTTGCGGCGGATGGCCGGATGGGTGTTCACCCCGACCTTGGGGGACATCGAAGCATGTGCGCTGCCTGCCGCGCTCTATCCGCTCTATGCGGTGCTGCGGCCGCTGCGGCTGTTGCGGCATCCGTGGTGGCGCGCGGGGCGCGCGCGGACCGGGCGGACTTGATCGCCGGCGGTCTCGCCCCGGGAGGCGTCCGCGCCTGGGAAACGGGCGGGCCTTTCGGTGGGGATCGCGGCCGCCGCGGCGGTCGCCGGAGCAGGGTGGGGAAGCGGATTTCGTCAATCCGGGGAAGCCGGTTGGATCATCTGGCAGGAGGAGCAGCGGAGGAGCCTGTGGCCTGGGAAAGGAGGCTCTTGATGAACGCCAGTTCGAAGGGCTTGGTGAGGAAGGCCGTGATTCCGCCGCCTTGGGCCTTGGCGGCGAGTTCTTCGGAGGGTTCGCCGGTGATGAGGATCAGGGGGCGCCCGGCGGCCTTGGTCTTGAGCTGGTCCACCCATTCGCCGAGGGGCGGGCTGTCGGGCAGATAGATGTCGGCGATGATGATCTGGATGGCGGCGGTGGCCATCTGGGCGAGGCCTTCGGCGCAGGTGGCGGCCGGGAACGCCGCGTGGTTCAAGCGCGTGACCAAGGTTGCGAGATATTCCCGGACGGCGATGTCGTCATCGATGATCAAGATGTTGGCCATGGCGTTCTTTCTGGCGGACGGAGCTCTTCAGGTAGCATCGGTAAAATAGCCCTTTGAAGGGCCGCTGTCAAAGTGTCAAGACTCGTTAGAAATGTCCCCATTCTGGACTCGTTAGAAATGTCCCCTTTTTCAGGTTGTGGTTGCGGGTGCCGTGGCCCCGTGGCCCCCCGGTTTCCCGCTCCCCTGGAATGGGCCACCCAAGCCCATGGAAGGGGGGCGGGAAAACCGGCGATGCGTTTGGAAGGAGCGGTGCCACGGATGATCG
>SABN01000192.1 GCA_009928955.1 Opitutia bacterium
ATTCATCCTTTGCCGAGTGGCAAAGAGCAGGACTTCAAACCAGCCTTTTTTTCATCCCCGCACAATTCCTATGGGACGGTAGTGGAAAAAAGTTTTCCACGGTGTGGAAAAAAACGGCCATTTTTTCCACGCAATGGAAAACTATTTGCGGATTTTTCCACGCAATGGAAAAAAAGTTTCCACACCGTGGAAAACTTTTCGCGCGGGGGGCGAGATTGCTTTCGAGACGGGGCTGGGGCAGAATCGGGGCATGCAAACAAACGGCTTGGGTCGATGGATCGGGTTGGCGGCGTGCTTGTGGGCGGCGGCGGCGTTCGCGCAGGAGGCGCCGGAGCCGGTGGTGCTGACGGTGCTGGGGACGAACTACACGGCGAAGGAACTGGGGGTGGAAGCCGATTCGCCTCCGGATTTGCTGCTGACGCGGACCTTCACCAAGATCCAGGGCGGGATCATGGGCGCCTACAGTGAAAAATTGAACTACCAACCCAGCGAAGAGGAACTGAAGGAATATTGCCGGAGGGCGGCGCCCACGGCCGAGGATATGGATGCGATCTATGGACAGGATCATCCCGCCTTCTTGAATCCGGACATGATCTTTGAAGGGTTGTGGCAGGACTGGCAGCGCGAGGCCGATGACAAATACGGGGCCATGCAAATGGCGGCGAATGACTTGAAGGAATGGAAGTTCGCCCAGGCCTTGTTCGCGCAATACGGAGGACGGGTGTGCATGGGCTCGTTCAATATTCCGGGTGCTGTTGAGGCGGCCCGGTCCCATTTGGCGGCCGGCGAAGCGGCCGGGGATTTCACCATCCACGCCGCGGATTTGCGGGAGCGCTATTGGGCCTTGATCCGGACGCCGCCCCCGGGGCCGCTGATGCCGGAAGAAGAAGGCCGGGCGGCGTTGGCCGAGCATCCGGCCGACCGGCAGAAGCGCGAGGCGGTTAAAGGGCTGACCGAGCATTTGCAGGGCAAACCACGGCGGCGGCCAGATCCTGAACCGCCCGGTTGCCTCGGCGAGGCGACCCTGCCCTGAAGACAGGGCGGCCTATTCGGCGCGGGTCCAGTCGTGGTCGCGCTTGCGTTTGCGTTCGTTTTCGTCGAGGAAATATTTGCGCAGGCGGAGGGCGTCGGGGGTGATCTCGACGAGTTCGTCGTCGTTGATGTACTCGATGGCTTCCTCGATGGAGAGCTTGACGGCGGGGACGACGAAGAGCTTCCGGTCGGAGCCGGAGGCGCGCATGTTGGTGAGCTTCTTGCCCTTCTGGACGTTGACGACGAGGTCGGTGTCCTTGCAGTGCTCGCCGACGATCTGGCCGGTGTAGCACCATTCGCCGGGGGAGACGAAGAAGTAGCCGCGGTCCTGGAGTCCGTCGATGGCGTAGGTGGCGGCCTTGCCGGCCTCCATGCTGAGGAGGACGCCGTTGAGGCGCTGGGGGATGTCGTCGCGCATGACGGCGTAGCGGAGGAAGCGGTGGTTGATGATGGCTTCGCCGCTGGTGGCGGTGACGAGCTTGGTGCGCAGGCCGATGAGGCCGCGGGTGGGGATGGTGAATTCCATGACGGTGCGGCCGCCGGCGGCGTGCATGCGGGACATGATGCCTTGGCGCTTGCCGACGTTTTCGATGACGGGGCCGGTGGTGGCGTCGGCGGTGTCGACCACGAGGGTTTCGACGGGCTCGTGGCGGACGCCGTCGAGGGTGCGGACGATGACGCGGGGGCGGGAAACGGTGATCTCGAAGCCTTCGCGGCGCATGTTTTCGATGAGGACGGCGAGATGGAGGACGCCGCGGCCGTTGACTTTGAAGGAGCCTTCGCCGACTTCCTCGAAGGAGAGGGCGACATCCTTCTGCGTTTCGCGGTGGAGGCGTTCGCGGATGTGGCGGGAGGTGAGGTATTTGCCGGAGGAGCCGAAGCCGGGCGAATCGTTGATGCGGAAGGTCATGGAAATGGTCGGCGCATCCAGGGTGATGGGGCCGAGGGTCTCGGGGAATTCGACGGGCGTGAGGGTGTCGCCGATGTCGACGCCTTCGACGCCGTGGACGGCGCAGAGGTCGCCGCATTCGACTTCGGCGACTTCCTTGCGGCCGAGGCCTTCGAAGACGTAGAGGGCGCGGACCTTGCAGGGGAGGATGGTCCGGTCTTGCTTGACGAGGGCGAGGGGCTGGGTGGCGTTGAGGACGCCGCGGTGGACGCGGCCGATGCCGATGCGGCCGGTGTAGTCGGAATAATCGAGGGTGGTGACCTGCATCTGGACGGGGCCATCCCGCAGCCGGGGCGGGGGGATGAATTCGACGACGGCGTCGAGCAGGGGCTGGATGGAGTCGCGCGGGTCGCTGGCGAGGTTGCGGACGGCCCAGCCCTCGCGCCCGGCGGCGTAGAGGATGGGGAAGTCGAGCTGCTCGTGGGTCGCGCCGAGCTCGACGAAGAGGTCGAAGATTTCGTTGAGGACTTCGTTGTGGCGCTCGGCGGGCTTGTCGATCTTGTTGAGGATGACGATGGGCTTGAGGCCGAGCTTGAGGGCCTTGTCGAGGACGAAGCGGGTCTGGGGCATGGGGCCTTCGGCGGCGTCGACGAGGAGGAGGACGCCGTCGGCCATGTTGAGGACGCGCTCGACCTGGCCGCCGAAGTCGGCGTGGCCGGGGGTGTCGATGACGTTGATCTTGACGCCCTTGTGGCGGATGGAGACGTTCTTGGCGAGGATGGTGATGCCGCGTTCGCGCTCGAGGTCGTTGCTGTCGAGGAGGCAGTCCTGGGCGGCGGCCTCGCCCTCGGCGATGTGGAGCTGGCGCAGGATGGCGTCCACGAGGGTGGTTTTGCCGTGGTCGACGTGGGCGATGATGGCGATGTTGCGGATGTGGGAGACGAATTTTTTATTCATGGATGGGCAGGGGGGCAGGGTTCAGGGTTCGGGGTTCAAGGAACGGCCGGAGAAATCAAAAACCTGAATCCTGAACCCTGAAACCCGAACCCGCGCGGCCTAGTCGCCGTTGACG
>SABN01000193.1 GCA_009928955.1 Opitutia bacterium
CTGTTGCGCTGCATCGCGCCGGAGCAGTTGCCCGTCGTGGCGGAATAGCGGCCAGGATCATTTTGGGCCTGCACCGGCGGAACAGCAAACCTGTTCCGCCGTTTTCACTTCGAGCCGGAAGCGGTTCATCGCGATGTCGAAACCCGCCCGAAAGCCCTCAAGCCCGCCCGAAGCGAATAAACTTGTTTATAAACAAGTGTATTCATCGCCAAGAAGCGCATGAAGGCCGGCCATGCAAACGATTCCGGGGAAGAGGCTATTTAGCCGGGCCGATCAACTTGGCTAGCGCCCGCGCCAAGGGGTGCGCGGGCACCCGGAAGTGGATCAACTGGTTCTGTTCTTCCGCAAACCCGCTGTTCAGCAGAATCCGAAGGTGTTTCGCACAAGCCGGGGCGGAAACGTTCAGATTCGTCTGCAATTCCGAGCGGGTCCGGGGGGCAGCCATCAACGCGCGGACGATGGCGATGCGGCGTTCGTTGGCAAGCCCGTTGGCGATGGTGCAGATGTCGAGGTCGCGCTCTGGCGGGCGGGAAGCCAGCGTGGTCTGGATGGCTTTGAGCAAGGGGGCTGCGGAGGAAACTTGCGGATCCGCTTCCAGTCGGTAGACGAGGGGAACGCCTTGACGCTTGGACTTCAAGAGGCCGCGGGATTGGATGCGCCGCAACTCCTGGCTGGCATCGGATCGCTTGACGCCGACCGCCTTGCCCAAATCGCTGACGCTTCGGCCGGGCTGTTCCTGAAGTTGCCGGAGCAATTGGACGCGTTTGGTTCCGGCCAGCATTTTGCAGGTCCGCCACAAGGTGGGGTTGAGGTTTTGCATGATCTCCATTCCTTCTGCCGGTCCCTTGTACCCGCGCGGCGCTTCGCTGTAAACTTGTTTATAAACAAGTTTATCCGTGCGGATGGACAAGAGGTGGCGGGGAGTGCTAGCTTGGCCGGGTGAACAGGGAGACGCGATGAACGAACTGGGCTTGGCTTGTTTGAAGCGGCTGCAAGAGTGGCGCACGCCGGCGATCGAGGAGTTCTTCCTCGGAGTGACGCGGGGCGGGGAGGGCTTCTGGATCCTGGCCATCGCGGGAACGGTCTTCTGGCTGTTCGGCGCGCGCATCGCGTACCGGATGGGCTTTGCGCTGGCGACGGGCGACCTGCTGACGGGCGCGCTGAAGAGCACCTTCTGCGTGCCGCGGCCGTGGCTGCGCGACCCGGCGATCCTGCCGGTGCCGGAAGCGCAGTACGGCGCGTTCGGTTATTCCTTCCCGAGCGGCCACGCGGCGAACACCGCGGTGCTGTGGGGCGGACTGGCGGCGGCGGTCCGCCGCTGGTGGCTGTGGGTGCCGGCGCTGGCGTGGATCGGCCTGATGGCGTTTTCGCGGCTGGTGCTGGGCGTGCACACGCCGGTGGACGTGGCCGGTTCGCTGCTGCTGGCGATCCCCGTGGTCTGGGGCATGGGGGCGCTCTACGACTGGACGGAGCGGAATCCCGACAAGCGCTGGACGGTGCTGGCGGGGGCGGTGCTGGTGGCGCTGGCGGCGTGGGCGTTCGTGCGCTTCAAGCCCATGCCCGAAGGCAGCGATCCGAATTTTTCCAAGGACGCGTTCCGGTCGGTCTGGGGCGTGCTGGGCTTTTTCTGGGCGTGGAGCTTCGAGCGCAAGCACGTGCGCTACGACCCGGCGAAACTGGGGGGCTACCGGATCGTGGCGGTGGCGGTGGGCGTGCTGGTGCTGGCGCTGATGATCGACAACCTGCCGCGGCTGCTGGCGCCGTTCCTGGGGCTGGAGATCGCGTCCTACGTCCTGGCGGCGGCGAATCCGGTCTGGATCTTCGTGGTCTGGCCGTTTCTGCTCAAGGGCCTCGAAAAGCCCGCGCCGCGCTGAGCGGCCCGCGAAAGTTTTCACGTCCCGGCGGTGTCTAAGGTGAAGTGCACGAAAGTTCCAAGGCCAAGCCTCGGTTCGATACAATCGAACCTATGCAACACAAAGGAGGCCGGCCTTGGAATACAGACATCTTACCCTAGAAGAGCGCACCGTCATCATGATTTACGTGCAAACGGGCCAACGGGTGGAAGCGGCGGCCCGGGTTTTGCGGCGGTCCGCCGCGACGATCCGGCGGGAACTGGCCCGCAATCCGAGCCCTTATGAGGCGGTGGCCGCCCACGCCCGGGCGGCGGAAGTCACGCGCTGGCGGCGCCGGCGAAAGCTGGACGACGCGCGGTTGCGGGCCGAGGTGGACCGGCGGTTGCGGGAAGATCATTCGCCCTGGCAGGTCGCGCGCCGGCTGAAACGGGACTTCGGCCATTCCGCAATGTGGGCCAGCCATTGGACGATCTACCGGTTCGTCCACGAGCAACTGCGACAGGGAGTCCGCTACGGACCGCATCTGCGCAAGGGCGATCCGCGCGGGCGGCGGCCGTCCGGCCTGCCCAGTCCCCGGCGGCGCATCCTCGACGGCAAGTCCATCGCGCAACGGCCGGCCGCGGCCAACGACCGGACCGAGGTCGGGCACATCGAAAGCGACACGCTGCGTGGCGCCTTCCGCAGTTCGTGGGGTTTGGCCACCCACGTGGACCGCAAAACCCGCTACGTGGTCCTGGCCTTGCTGCCCGACCGGTCGTCGGCCACCTACATCCGCGAAACCCAGCGCGCTTTCGCGCGCCATCCCGGACTGGTTCCCAAGACCTTCACCGTGGACAATGGCATGGAGTTCAGCCGCCACCGGCAGATGGAGCGGGATCTTAAGGCCGCCGTCTACTTCGCCCGGCCCTACCATCCCTGGGAACGCGGGCTGAACGAAAACACCAACGGGCTGTTGCGGCAGTACTTCCCCAAGGGCTGCAATCTCGCCCGGTTCACGGAAGCGGACATCCGCCGCATCGAGGAGCTATTGAACAATCGGCCCAGGAGGTGCCTGGGCTATCGAACCCCGGCCGAAGCCTTGCATGCCGAACACCCGTGCACTTGATGTTTGACACCGCC
>SABN01000194.1 GCA_009928955.1 Opitutia bacterium
GCCGTCGCCGTCGCTGTCCGCGACCGTGACGTCGCTCGGCGCGGCCACGAACTCCGCGTCGCCGGTCAGCAGGCCGGAATAGCCGAGGTTGCCGCGCTTCATGAAGTTCTCGGCCGACTCGCCGCCATCGTCCGCGGCGAAGTAGCCCGGCAGATCGTCCTTCAGCGCGCGGAGGCGGTCCACGAAGATCGGCGGGCGCGAATTGCGCAGGATCTCGTCGCCGTTCACATCCGCCAGGATGCGGTAGTTCAGGCCTTCGTTCGCGGCATCCACCACGAACGGCAGCGGCGGCGTGCCGTCGAAGATCGTGTAGGACACCAGATCGACGTGCGGCATGGCGTCGTCGATGGCGAATTCCGGAACCGGCGAGATCGGCAGGCGGGCCAGCTCGATTTCGCTCGCGGTCAGGCCGTAGTTCATGTGCTTCTGGATTTCGGCCTCGCTGCGGTCTTCGTTCCAGACCATCACCTCGTCGAGGTCGGCTTGCAGGGTTTCGTCGCTGATGCGCAGCGCGGACCCCGCGTTGGAATACTGCCAATAGAAGGTTTCGAAGCTGGGGGCCGGGATCGCCTTGAACACGTAGTAGCTCAGGGATTCGGTGTTCAGCTTGCCGTCCACGTAGAGGCGCACGCGCTGGCTGTCGCCCACGGCGGCCAGGTGGTGCCACTGCCCGTCGCGGATGTCCACTTCCGAGACCAGCGACCGCCGGATCAGGCTGGTGGTGTACTCCAGGCGGCTGAGCATCTTGCGCTTCACCGTGTTGGTCTTGCCGTTCTCATCGATGACCTTGGTCTCTTCCTCTTCGTAGATGGGCGTCGCCGCGTTGACCTGCCCCCACCATTCGACGACGGGCGCGCCGTTGGTGGCGATGATCAGCGCCTCGGTGACGCGCCAATCGGAACCCTGGTCCACCAGCATCACGTCGACCTGGCGCGTGACCGCGCGGCCGCCCGCGGCGCCCGGCTGCATGCGGATCCAGGTTTCCAGCGTGAACTTGTGCGTCAGCCGGCCCGACACGTAGGGGAGCGGGTTGTACGCATCGGGGAAGGTCGCGATCATGCTGTGGTCGGAGTCGTAGCCGTTCTCGATCGGCTCCGTCACGCGGCCCAGATAGCTCATGTTGCCGGTCAGCCCGGTGGCGCGGAAGCTGTTTTCCAGCAGCGCCACGGAGAACAGCAAGGTCTTGCTGAAGTTGGCGTACACCTCTCCGGGGGTGCGGGCCTTGTTCCAGACGCGGATTTCCTTCAGTTCGCCCTCGAAGCCGGCGCTGCCCAGCAGCAGGCGGCCCGCGCGCTCCACCACCGGCCGCGCCGAGGTGTCCGTGCCGCGAATCTGCTCCACCCCGTTGATGTAGAGGATCAACCGGTTGTCGTCCGCCGAATACGTGGCCGCCAGGTGCGTCCATTCATTCGTGGGCAGCAACTTGTCGCCGCTGTCGATCTGGAACGCCGCATGTCCGGCGTCCTGCCGGTCGAAGCCGGCATAGACCGACAGATCGGTGTCCAGCCCCAGTTCGAAGGTGGCGGAGCCGCCGCCGAGCGTTTCGCGCTTGACCAGCGAGACGGAGGCGGCGGGCGCCGCCACCGGCTTCACCCAAGCCTCCACGGTCCAGTTGCTGATGGCGAAGAGCATCGTTTCCTTGCCATCCACCTGTTCGTCGGCCAAGACGCCGCCCATGCCGCTGAACTTCAGCGCGCGCGGGCTGTACGGCGATTCGGAGCGCAGCACATAGGTGTTGCCCGAGCGCTCGTCCACGTCCGTCGAGGCGTCGTCGTCCGAATCCAGGTCCAGCGGGGCCCAGGGCGAGGCCTTGAAGACGGCGTCGCCTTCCAGCACGGCGGCGTTCTGCCAGCCCGTCATCCAGTCGTTGACGTAGTAGCTGTTCTCGGCGGTCGTTCCGCCATCGTCGAAGTTGAAGAGACGCTTGGGCGCGCGGTTCCGGTCGATGGTGCCGTCCAGGTTGGCCTCGGGCAGCAGAACGTCGCGGCCGTTCTGGATTTCCACGCTGGTGCGGACATAGTTCCAGACGCGCACGGCATCCAATTCGCCGATGAGCCCCTCGCCCATGACGGTCTGGAACACCCCGCGCAGGGCGGTGGCCGGCAGGCGGGCGTCCGAGGTCCGCGCCACGCACTTCCCGTTCACGTACAGGCGGAGCTGCAAGGTCGACGGATCGCGGACCGCGGCCACATGCGACCACTGGTTCATCGTCAAGGCTTTCGGGGCGTCCACGCGGACCTCCACGTGCCCGGTCTCGGCGCGGAACGCATAGGAAATGTACGGCTTGCCGCCGGTGATTCCCAGTTCGTAATCCACCCATTCCTGGCCCGCCACCGAGAACTTCTCGGCGCGACGCAGCAGGATGCCGTCCGTGCCGGAACCCACCGGCTTGACCCAGGTTTCGACGGTCCAAGCCAGGCTGGCGTCTTGCGCCTGCTCCTTGCGGACGACCAGGCGGCCGCTGCCGTTGAATTGCATGGAGCGGGCCAGGTCCGGACTGCTGGCCTTCACCGGATTCGTCCCGGCCGCGAGCTCCGCGGCGTCGCCCACGCCATCGTCGTCCGTGTCCGTCGGATCGGTGTCGGGGCTGATCCACGTCGCGCCCGGCAGCGTCCCGGCCTGCTGCTCTTGGCCATTGGACAGCCCGTCGCCATCGGAATCGGCGTTGAAGTCGCTGATGGCGTCATGGTCGGTGTCCGCGTCGAACGGATTCGTGCCCGCCAGGAATTCGTAGAAGTTGGACAGCCCGTCGCCATCCGGATCGCCGGAAGCGCCGTCATCGCCCGACGGCGAAAGCGGATCGAGGGCCATCGCCTCCTCCCACCAGTCCGGCATGCCGTCGCCATCGGTGTCCGCGAACGCCGGCACGTAGGTGTCGGTCGCGAACGAGGCGTTGTCGCGCACGGCGGCATGGTACCAGATCTTGCTGAAGCCGCTCAGCAAGCTGTTCCA
>SABN01000073.1 GCA_009928955.1 Opitutia bacterium
CGGCTACACCGGCCTCGGCCGCGACGAAGCCGTCTTCCTCTTCGCCCAGCAGCGCGCCGTCTTCATGACCACCGGCACCTGGGACGCCCGCTCGCTCCAGGAGCAGGCCGCCGGCCAGTTCGAGGTCGGCATCATGGATTTCCCCATCCCCTCGCGCGACGATCCCGTCTACGGCGGCGTCGTCGAAGGCCGCATCTACGAGTCCCCCGGCGCCGGCTTCCGCTTCGGCATCAGCCGCGATTCCAAGCACCTCGACGTCGCCCTCGACTTCCTCCTTTTCCTCGCCTCCCAGAAGGGCAACGAGAAGCTCAACGCCATCATCGGCTGGATCCCCGCCATCGTCGGCACCGAGCTCGATCCGCTGCTGCAGGCGTTCGAACCCCACCTCGAAGGCATCTACGGCAACGCCAGCTTCACCCTCGGCGGCAACACCGCCGTCACCTGGGGCCAGCAATACTCCCTCTACCAGGTCAACCAGATCTCGTTCGAGGATTTCGCCAAGACCTACACCCCCTTCTATCTCAAGGAAGGCCTGAAGGATTTCATGGAGCAGCAGCGCGACTGGCGCCGCGGCATGCAGCGCAACGAGCAGTATCTCGCCGGCATCCGCGGCCGCGCCATCCTCGCCGACCAGGCCGCCGCCGCCGCGCCGACGCCCGAGGAACAGGCCGCCGCCGCACTGGAGGCCGAATCCGCCTGGGTCCGCTACCGCGCCATCACCGCCTCCCGCCAGATCTGGGACGAGCTCAACCACGCCCGCCAGCTCGACCTCATCACCCGCGACCAGCTCCCCGAAGGCTTCGTCGGCCCCTACGAATATTCCCCCGCCGTCCTCGCCAAGATCCGCGCCCGCCTCCGCGCCGAGAAAAAGACGGAGGCCACCCCATGACCGCCGGTTTTCCACACAATGGAAAAAGTTTTCGCGGTTTTTCCACACAATGGAAAAAATGTTTCCACACTGTGGAAAACTGCCCACCCCGCTCCCGTCATAAATTCTTAATTCTTCATTCTTAATTCTTCATTCCCAAACTATGCAACCCAAACTCGTCCAAGCCAAGCAGCTCAAGCACCACTGGGAAATCTACTTCTTCATCATTCCCACCCTGCTGCTCATCGGCCTCTTCCAGTACTACCCCGCCAGCTCCGGCATCTTCCATTCCCTCTTCCGCTGGAACGGCTCCGACATCTCCGAGTTCGTCGGCCTCGAAAACTACACCGACCTGCTGAAGAACCTCGAGTTCTGGAATTCCTTCAAGCTGGCGTTCATCCTCGGCTTCTGGAACGTCATCAAGATGATCCCGGCGCTCCTCGTCGCCGTCTGCATCCACCGCGCCACCTCCGAGAAGATGCAGTTCTTCTACCGCACCCTCTTCGTCGTCCCCATGGTCATCCCCGGCCTCATCACCGTCCTGATCTGGCGCTCCTTCTTCTTCGAGGCCACCGCCGGCTACCTCAACCAATTCCTCGACTGGACCGGCCTGATGACGCTCCTGCAAAGCGGCGGCGCGTTCGTCGCCGCCAGGCTGGCGGCGCCCGATCTGGGCGGACTCGCCGACGGGTCCATCGCCCGCTCGTTCTTCGAATCCTTCGACTGGCTCACCGCCTTCAAGGCCGGCACCTCGCCCGCCTGGCTCGGCGACCCCAAGATCATCATCATCGCCTGCGTCGTCTGGGGCTTCCCCTGGGTCGGCTCCTTCGCCGTGCTGATGCATCTGGCCAAGTTGCAGAACATCTCCAAGGACATCTACGAGGCCGCCGACATCGACGGCGCGACCTGGTGGAGCCGCTTCACCAAGATCGAACTGCCCCTCCTGATGGGCTCGATCTACCTGCTGATGGTGTTCGCCATCATCGAGACCATCAAGGACGCCGGCATGATCCTCGCCCTCGCCGGCATCACCGGCGGCCCCGGCGGCAAAGCCACCGTCCCCGCCCTGTTCATGCTGCGCAAAGCCTTCATGGACCAGCAAATGGGCTACGCCTGCGCCGTCGGCATCGTGCTGACCGTCGTCGTGCTGCTCCTTCAGAAGATCTGCAACATGCTGCTGCAGGAACAGCCCGAGGGCGGCGCCAAGCCCGGCAAGTCCGCTTGGTTCGGCATCCTCGCGATCTACGCCTTCGCCGAAGGATTCCTCTTCTACTCCGCCCATCTCGGCGCCAAGGCCGCCGTCCCCGCCACGCTCGCCCTCTTCGCCGCCTTCGTCGTCGGCCTCGTCTTCAAGCTCGTCCTCCTCCTCGCCGTCCCCGTCCTCCTGCGCAAATACGGCGCCGCCCTCCGCAACGGTCTCCTCCTCGTCGCGGCCGCCCTCCTCTACGCCCCCATCTTCCGCAGCGCCGACCTCAGCTGGCTCCTGTTCGGATTCGCGCTCGTGATGGTGCTCTCGACCAGCCTCTTCAAGACCGCCATCGGCGTCGCCGGCGCCATCCTGATCGGCTACGGCATCGGCCAGGGCTCCATGAACATGATGATCTCCGGCGTCGTCTTCATCATCCTCGCCGTGCCGTGGGGCGCCCTCGCCGCGCGCATCGACAAGGCCTATCTCGCCCGCTGCCTGAAGCGCCCGACGCCGCCCGTCAGCCAAGGCGACCTCCATGTCGCCCGCTCCTTCGCCCGCCGGCAGCGGCCCGCCTACAAGATCGCTTCCGTCGTCGGCGACTGGGGCCTGCGCTTCTCCAAGCACACCTTCATCTGGTTCGTGCTCGCCTTCGCTTTCCTGCCGCTCTATCTGATGCTCATCGTCTCGCTCAAGGACAACAACCAGTTCTACCTCGCCCCCACCACCCTCACCCAGCCCATCCACTGGTCCAATTGGGCCACCGCCTGGCAGATGATCTCCCCCACCGTCGCCAACTCCATCTTCCTGTCCACGACGGCCACCTTCTTCATCGTCCTCTTCGGCCTCGCCGGCGCCTACTTCTTCGCCCGCCTCAAGGTCCCCGGCTCCTCCTTCCTCTGGAACGCGCTCCTCCTCCTGATGATGATGCCCATGATCGCCAACCTCGTCCCCTTGTTCATTTTGTTGCGCGACATGAGCCTCCTCAACACCCTCACCGCCCTCATCCTCGTCGGCGCCTCCGGCGGCCAGGCCTTCGCCATCTTCATCTTCCGCAATTTCATCGCCGACATCCCCCAGGACCTCTTCGAAGCCGCCGAAATCGACGGCGCCAACCACTTCCAGCAGCTCAAGCTCGTGGTCATGCCCCTCTCCGGCCCCATCATGGGCACCGTCGCCGTCATGCAATTCCTCGGCCAGTGGAACGAGTTCGTCATGCCCCTCATCGTCATGCGCGAGCAGGCCCGCCTGCCCGTCACCGTCCAGCTCATCCGCATGGCCGGCGAATACATCAAGCTCTGGGGCCCCCTCATGGCCGGCTACGCCATCGCCTCCATCCCCGTCATCATCCTCTTCACCTTCTCCATGAAGCTCTTCGTCAAGGGCCTCACCGAAGGCGCCGTCAAAGGCTGACCGCTCCGCTTCCCGGCCGGCGTGCCCCGGCCGGAAGCCGAATCCACCCCACCACTTCATTTCCGCAAAACCCGACGCTCATCATCATATAGACATATAGCTATATGTATATGGTTCCGGCCGGGGCCGCCCCCCCCCCCGGCCGGTGGGCCGCCCCGCCAGGCCGCCCCGCCACGCGATTCGGCTTGCGCCGTCCGCGCGGGGGGCCTAGCCTATGGGGATGAAATCGCTCTGGAAACCCACCGTTTTGGGCGCGCTTCTGGCCGCCACCGCCGCCCTCGCCGAAACCAATACGGCCCCCGCCGTCGCCGCCCTGGATTTCCACGCGGTCCGCTCGGAGGCCGATCTCCATGCCCTCGCCGAAACCTCGCCTTGGTTCCACGACATCCGCCAGTTCAACGGAGCCTTCGATGACCGCCGCGGGGCGTGGATCGCCTCCGCCGACCTCCCCTACGGACAAGGTTCCCTGATCCTCGGCTTGCACCGCGAGGAAATCGCCGCCGACCTCGCCATGACCATGGTCTACGAAGAAACCTCCGACGGCGACTTCATCGTGCAGCTGTGGGACGCCCAAAACCAGATCCTGGCCGCCGATCTCTTCTCCAACATCATCGCCGCCGGGCGCGAAGCCAAGACCGACACCTTCATCCTCGATCTGGCCCGCTATCCGACCGCCACCCAGATCGTCCTGCGCCGCATCCAAGGCGAAATCCGGCTCTACGGCCTCGTCTTCTCCCCCGTCGCCTGCGAAGTCCCCCTGACCGGATGCGACGCCTACGAGCTCGCCCTCCAGCTCGACCACCGCCTGACGCCGGATAGCGCGCTGGTGCAAACCACCGCCCAGATCGCGCAGACCCAGCGGG
Organism: Opitutia bacterium; assembly: GCA_009928955.1. Lineage (GTDB taxonomy): Bacteria > Verrucomicrobiota > Kiritimatiellia > CAIQIC01 > Lenti-01 > Lenti-01. The sequence continues at coordinate 4,331 of SABN01000073.1, forward strand.
AGCAAGTGGACTGGACCGAACGCACTGTGCAACGGCCGATCGATGTGGTCGCGCATAACCCCTTCGCCAAGGAAGCCCTCGCCGACGAAGACTATCCCGCCTATGTGCCCTCCTCCGATGACCTCGCGGGCGAGATCCGCCTGCAGTTCACCGCCTCCTCGCTTTTCGCGGTGATCGACATGCTGCGCGTGCTCAACGCCTATCATCCCCACGCGAGAGGCGAAGCCACCCACAGCCTGAGCAGCGAGGACTCCCTGCGCCCCTTCCTCGCCGGCCAAACCAAGCTCTGCATGATGAGCATCCCCATGACCGTGGCCGACCGCGAACGGTTCTTCCGCTCCCGGGGCCATCCCGTCATCGAATTGCCCGCCGCGCTCGATCCCATCCTCGTCATCGTCCACAAGGACAATCCCGTCGACGCGCTGACCATCCCGCAGCTCGACGCCATCTTCGGCACCGAACTGCGCGCCGGGGCGGAGAAACCCATCCGCACCTGGAGCGACCTCGGATTGGAGGGCGAGTGGACGGACCGGCCCGTCGTCCTGTGGGGCGGCTCGCCGCAGACCGGCACCTCCCGGTTGTTCCGCCGCATGGCGCTGCAGGACGGACCGCTCGATCCCCGCCTGCAGAACGACCCCTACAACATGTACATCGGCGTGCTGTACAATGTCGCCAGCGATCCCTCCGCCATCGGGTTCCTCAACGCCCAGCACGGCACCCAAGGCGTCAAAGCCTTGGCCATCGCCTCCCAGACCGGCCTCCCCGCCCATCCCCCCACGCCCGAACACGTCTATGCCGGCCGCTATCCGCTCACCCGGTTCCTTTATCTGTACGTGGACGCCCCCGGCCTCGGCCAGCTCGATCCGCTCTCGCGGGAATTCCTCAACATCCTCTACAGCCGCAGCGGCCAGGAACTCTTCGCCCGCCGCAACCAAGCCCCCCTTGCCGCCGCGCAAGTCCGCGAAATCCGCGCCCGCCTCGGACTCTGATCGGCCCACCCCGGAACGAAGCCGCCATGCGAAATCAGTCGGATTGCGGCGACGAATTCCCGCTGGATTCCCACCTCATCGAAGTGCGCATCCGAAACCTGCGCCACCTCTTCGACTCCCTGGACCCCTCTCCCTTCATCGCCCTGGATCTGGACGACGATGCGCAGCATGACATCGTCTCCAGCGCCAAGGTGCTGTCTTCGCGCCTTCCCTTGGCGCTGGCGATCCATGTCAGCGAGCCCCCCGAATCGGCCGAGGAAGTCCGGGACGCCGGCGAAGCCATCCGCGAGCACTTCATCCGGCAATCCGGCTTCGCGAACCTTCGCCGGCGGGATCTGATCCACGACGGCGGCATCAGCCTGGCGTTTCTCAGCGCGGCTTTGGCCGCCTCGGCCGCATGCCCGTGCAGATCATCTACGGCCCCCCCCCGGCCCCGCCTCCCTAGGCCGCGGAGGACGAATCCATGAGATTGGGAATCGATCTGGGCGGGACGAAAACCGAAATCATCGCCCTCGACGAGGGCGGGACCGGAATCTACCGCAAACGGGTGGATACGGATCCCGGCCGATATGAAGCGATCATCGCCACCCTCGCCGGATTGGTCGCCGAAGCGGAATCGGCGCTGGGCCGGCGCGGGACCGTCGGCGTGGGCATCCCCGGCGCCATTTCGGCCAAAACGGGGCTCGTCAAGAACGCCAATACAAACGCGCTGAACGGCCATCCGCTGGACCAAGACCTCGGCCGCGCCCTCCACCGCGAGGTGCGCTGCATGAACGATGCGAACTGCCTCGCCCTCTCCGAGGCGGTGGATGGCGCGGGCGCGGGCCGCCGCGTCGTGTTCGCCGCGATCCTCGGCACCGGGTGCGGAGCCGGCATCGCCCTCGATGGCCGGCCATGGGCGGGATCCCATCTGGTGGCCGGGGAATGGGGCCACAATCCCCTCCCGTGGATGACCCCGGAGGAATTCCCCGGCCCGGCCTGCTGGTGCGGCAAATCCTCCTGCATCGAAAAATGGATCTCGGGGACCGGCTTCGCGGACGACTACGCCCGGGCCGCCGGCGCGACCGGATCCGCCCGGCTGAGGGGCGAGCAGATCGTCGCCCGGGCCCACACCGGCGAGGCCGCCGCAACGGACGCCTTGGCGCGCTACGCCCACCGGCTGGCGCGCGCCTTGGCCCACGTCATCAACGTGCTGGACCCCGATGTGATCGTCCTCGGCGGCGGCATGAGCAACGTGGACGAACTATATGAATGGGTGCCGCCGCAACTGCCGGCCTACGTCTTCGGCGGCGAGGCCGACACGCCCATCGTCCGCAGCCAGCACGGCGATTCCAGCGGGGTCCGCGGCGCCGCTTGGCTCTGGCCGAAGCCCGACGCCATCCCCCGCTAGCCGTCCTTGCCGCCCCCGCCCTTCGCGAAGGGACAGCCATCGCACCCCGACGCGCAAGCGCAGGAACGGGATTTGGCTTCCTTTTGCTTCAACCAATTCCGGCGCGCCCGCCACCCCAGCCACGCCGCGGCACCGGCCACCGCGAATCCAACCGCGATCCAATCCAACCATTGCGCCTTCATCGCTCAGCCCACGCCCCACCCCAGCCACCATCCCAGCCGGACCACCGCGAACGTGACGACCCACGCCACCGCCGTCATCCCCAGCAGCATTCCGATGGCCCAGCCCCACGAATTCGTCTCCCGCTTCGTCACCGCGATGGTCGCCAAACACGGCGCGCTCAGCAGGCAGAACAACATCATCGCCAGCCCCTGCAACGGCGTATAGTTCTTCCGCAACGTTTGCCGCAGGCTGTCCGATTCCTCGTCCGCGCTCCCCAGCGAAAACACGATGCCCATCTGCGCCACGAAGACTTCTTTCGCCGCGAACGCCCCCACCAGCGCCGTCCCCACGCGCCAATCGAAGCCCAACGGCCGGATCGCCGGCTCCAGCCACTTGCCCATCCGGCCAATGGCCGTGTGCGCCAGCGTCTCCGCCTGCCGCGCGGCCTCCAGCGCCGCCGATTCCTCCGGCGTAGCCGCCTGTTCGATGGCCGCCGCAAAGTCGCGGCTGAACTCCGGCCGCCGCGGAAACGTCCCCAGCGCCCACAGCACAACCGAAATCGCCAGGATCACCGTGCCGGCCTTCTGCAGGTACATCCACGCGCGATCCCACATGTGGATGCCCACGGAACGCAGCGTCGGCAGCCGGTACGGCGGCAGTTCCATCACGAAGGGCGCGCGCGCGCCCCGGAACAGCGTGCCGCGCAGCACCCGCGCCACGCCGATGGCCACGGCGATGCCCGCCATGTAGATGCCCCACAGCACCCACCCGCGCCATTGCGGCGCGAAAAACGCCGGGATCAGCAGCGCATAGATCGTCATGCGCGCGCCGCAGCTCACGAACGGCGTCACCAGGATCGTCGTGAACCGGTCGCGCTTGTTCTCCAGCATGCGCGTGGCCAGGATGGCCGGAACCGTGCAGCCCAGTCCGATCAGCATCGGGATGAAGCTTTTTCCGTGCAGCCCCATCTTGTGCATCACGCGATCCATCAGGAACGCCACGCGCGCCATGTAGCCGGTGTCCTCCAAGATCGCGATGGCGAGGAACAGCAGCAGGATGTTCGGCAAAAACGAGATCACCCCCCCCACGCCGCCGATCACCCCGTCCACCAGCAGCGACTGCAGCAAAGGGGCCGCGCCGGCGGGCCACACCGACAGCAACCAACCGGACAGTCCGCCCAACCCGGCCTCGATCCATTGCATGGGCGGCTCGCCCAGCGCGAAGACGAGATTGAACACCCCCCACATCAGGAAGATGAAGATCGGCAACCCCCACACGCGATGCAGCAGAAGGTTGTCCAGCCGCAACGTGCGGTCGCGCCGCACATGGTGCGCCTCCGCCTGCATCGCCTCCGTCGCCGCGCCCAGCGCGAAGCCATAGCGCGCCTCGGCGATCTGCACGTCCACCGGCCGTCCGCCGCGCTTCTCCAGCCGCGCCGTTTCGCGCGCGGCGATTTCCTTCGCCGCGGCGGGCGCATGCGGATCCGGAACGCCGTCCAGCAGGGCCACCGCCCGCCGCCGCGCCGACACCGCGTCGTCGCCTTCGAATTGTTCCGCCACCGCCGCGATGCCGCATTCCAGATCCGCGCCGTAATACACCCGGCCCGTGCAGGTCTGCCCCCCCGCCGCCACCAGCAAAGCCGCGGCGAGCAACCCCTCCACGCCGTCGCCGTTGCTGCCGTTCGTCGGCACCACGGGCCCCCCCAGCAGCCCCGCCATCAGCTCCAGATCGAATTTCAGTCCGCTGGCCTCGGCCTCGTCGCTCATGTTCAGCGCATACACCACCGGCACGCCCATCTCCGTCAACTGCGCCGTCAGATGCAGATTGCGCTCCAGATTCGTCGCGTCCAGCACCTGGACCACCACCCCCGCGTTCCCCGACAAGATCTCGTCGCGCGCGATGGCTTCCTCGGGCGACGCCGCCAGCAGGCTGTACACCCCCGGCAGGTCCACCAACTCGACGCGGATCCCGTCGCGCACGAGCTTCGCCGACTTCTTCTCCACCGTCACCCCCGGATAGTTCCCCACGTGCTGGTGCGCGCCGGCCATCCAGTTGAACAGGCTCGACTTGCCGCTGTTGGGATTCCCCGCCAGCAACACCACCAGTTCGGCGCTTTCGAATTTCGTTTTCGCGCCCATGGATCCCGCTCAGATCAGCCCCGGACGCCACTTCACGCGGATCTTCGCCGCCTCCGCCTTGCGCATCGACAGCCGATAGCCGCGCACCTCCACCGCGATCGGATCGCCCAGCGGCGCCACGCGCTCCACTGCGATCAACACCCCCGGCGTCACGCCCATCTCCACCAAGCGCTTCCGCAACCCGCACTCCACGTCCACCGCCATCACCACCCCGCGCACCCCCTGCGGCAGCTCGTCGAGCCCGGATTCCACCCCCGGCGCGCGTTCGCCCTTGGCCTTCTCGCGCTCCGCCACCCATTGTTCCAGCAGGCCTGGATGCCCGCGCAAAAATTCGCCCAGCAACGCCATGCGGTCCAGCACCAGCGGCGTGGCGTCATGTTCCATGCCGCAGGCCGTCTGTTCGGCTTCTTCCGGGGTCAGCCCCAGGGTTTCCATCAAAAACCGCCGCAGCGACACATGGCGGCCCGACACGTCCTCGGCCACCTGCCGGCCCTTCGGCGTCAGCCCCACCACGCCATAGGGGGTATAATCCGCCAGCCCCTGCTCCTTCAGCGACTTCAACGCCGCCGACACCGTCGAGGGCTGCACCTCCAGCGCTTCCGCGATGTCCCCCGTCCGCGCCCCGCGCGGCGTCTCCGACAGACGCAAGATCGTCTCCAGATAGTCTTCCGCCTTCGCGCTGAGCCGTTCGATCTTCATGCTGTTTTTGGGAACCTCTCGAATTGTTTGATCTTTCGAACATTATCACATTCCCCTTGGGTCGCAAGACGCAAGAGCGGCCCTCCGGTTGACACCGTCCCCGCCCCGGAGTACGGTGGTCCCTCCCATGAAAACCCGGATGCCCGCCGACACCCACACCCACACGCAGCTCTGCCGCCACGCCGGCGGCCTCCCGATCGACTATGCCCGCGCCGCCGCCGCCCGCGGCATCCCCGAGATCGCCTGCACCGACCACATCCCCTTTCCCAACGACCCGCATCCTTCCATCCGCATGACGCGCGCGGAGTTCGACGACTATCTCCGCCATGTTCGCGAAGCGCAGGAAGCCAACCTCTGCGCCGTCCTGCTGGGCATCGAAGCCGACTACCAGCGCGATCTCGTCGACGGCCACATCCAATCCGTTCTTGACCAGGCCGACTTCGACCTCGTGCTGGGCTCTCTCCACACCGGCCCCTTCTGGGATCTCGCCCCCGGCGATCCCGCCGCCACGCCCGAGTTCGTCGAGCAGATGGTCCGCACCTATTTCCTGCGCATGGCCGAACTCGCCCGCACGCGCCTCTACGACGTCTGCGCGCACTTCGACATCGTCAAGCGCTGCGGCGTCCGCGCGCCCGAGGCCTTGATGGCCGAAATCGTCCCCCCCGCCCTCGACGCCGTCGCCGCCGCCGGCATGGCCATCGAGATCAACACCAGCGGATTCGACCACGGCGCCGCCGAGGCCTACCCCTCCCTGCAAATCCTGGCCTGGATGAACGAACGCGCCATCCCCATCACCTTCGGCTCCGACGCCCACAACCCTGACCAGATCGGCCGCCACTTCGAGGACGCCCTCGCCCTCGCCCGCGCCGCCGGCTATGAGCACCGCGCCGCCTTCCGCCGCCGGAAGAAGACCCTCGTCCCGATCTAGCCCAACAAAAACCGAGACCCGCGCGAGTCCCGGTTTTTGCGACTTGGATGCGGAACCGGCCTAATTCGTCCGGTGCGTCACTTCCACGAGGTGATAGCCGAACTGGGTCTTGACCGGGCCCTGGACCACGCCGACGGGCGCGCGGAAGACCACTTGATCGAACTCTTTGACCATTTGTCCCGGCGAGAACGTGCCCAGGGCGCCGCCTTCGCGTCCGGACGGACACGTCGAATGCTGCTTCGCGAGTTCGGCGAAATCGGCGCCGCCGGCGATCTGCTGCTTGAGGGCGCTGCACTGGGCTTCGGTGCTGACCAAGATGTGTCGGGCTGCGGCTTGGGGCATATGGATCTCCTGGATGGATGGTGGATCGGCCTGCGATGCCTCGAAGAAATCAAAATTCAAGTCTGCACAAAACCGCCCCCGCGCGTTCGCGCGGGGGCGGCCGTCAACTGGCGGCTACCAGTTCACGAGGAAGCGCTTGATGACGGGCTCCCAGCCCAGCAGCACCGGCGCGATGACCAGCGACACCACGCTCATCAGCTTCATCAGGATGTTCAGCGAAGGTCCGGCCGTGTCCTTGAAGGGATCGCCGACGGTGTCGCCCACCACGGCCGCCTTGTGGGAGTTCGACCCCTTGCCGCCATGCGAGCCGGCTTCGATGTGCTTCTTGGCGTTGTCCCAGCATCCGCCCGCGTTGCTCATGAACAAGGCCATCAGCACGCCCGAGGCCGTCACGCCCGCCAGCAGACCGCCCAGCATCTCCTTGCCGAACACGAACCCCGTCACCACCGGCGTCAGAATGCCCAGCAGCGCCGGCACGGTCATCTTTTTGATGGCCGCGGCCGTCGAGATGTCCACGCAGCGCGCGTAGTCGGCCTTGGCGCCTTCCTTGCCTTCCAGCAGGCCCGGGATTTCCTTGAACTGGCGGCGCACTTCTTCGACCATCGCGAAGGCCGCCTCGCCCACCGCCTTCATCGCGAAGGCCGAGAACAGGAACGGCATCATGGAGCCGACCAGCAGGCCGGCCATGACTTTCGGATCGGTCACGTCGATGACGGGCAGGTTCACCGTCTCGCGGAACGCCGCGAACAGCGCCAAGGCCGTCAAGGCCGCGGAACCGATGGCGAACCCCTTGCCGATGGCCGCCGTGGTGTTGCCCACCGCGTCGAGCTTGTCCGTGCGCTGGCGCACTTCCTTCTCCAGATGCGCCATTTCCGCCAGCCCGCCCGCGTTGTCGGCGATCGGCCCGTAGGCGTCCACCGCCAGTTGGATGCCCGTGGTGGCCAGCATGCCCAGGCCGCCCATCGCGATGCCGTATAGGCCTGCGAAGTAGTAGCAGGCGATGATCGCCACGCCCAGCACCAGCACCGGAACCGCCGTCGAAATCATGCCCACGCCCAAGCCCGCGATGATGTTCGTCGCCGCGCCCGTCTCCGAGGCGTCCGCCACGCTGTTGGAGGGGCCCTTGCCTTCCGCCGTGTAGTACTCGGCGAGCAGACCGATGATCGCGCCGGCCACCAAGCCCACCACCGTGGCCAGGAAGACGCCGCCGCTCGTGCAGGTCAGCGCGCCCGCGCCCGCCACCGCCGAGCCAATGTTGAACTCGCCCGGCAGCATGCGCTTGCAAATGAAATACGTCGCCACCGCCATGATCAGGCAGGCGCCGAACGTGCCCTGGTTCAGGGCTTTCTGCGGATTGCCGCCTTCCTTCGTCCGCACGAAGAAGGTGCCCGCGATCGAGAACAAGATGCCCGCGCCCGCCAAGACCAGCGGAATCAGGATGAACCGGATGTCCTTCACGCCGTTGACCGTGATCGTCGCGCCCAGCACCATGGCCGCCACGATGGCGCCCACATACGACTCGAACAGGTCCGCGCCCATGCCGGCCACGTCGCCCACGTTGTCGCCCACGTTGTCCGCGATGACCGCCGGATTGCGGGGGTCGTCCTCAGGGATGCCGGCCTCGACCTTGCCGACCAGATCCGCGCCCACGTCCGCCGCCTTCGTGTAGATGCCGCCGCCCACGCGCGCAAACAACGCGATCGAACTGGCGCCCATCGAGAAGCCCGTGATGATCGGCAACACCGTTTTTTGGAGATCGGCCACTTCCACGCCGTATTTCTTGATCAACACCAGCAAGGTGATCGTCAGGCCGGCCAGCCCCAGGCCCACCACGCTCATGCCCATCACCGCGCCGCCCGAAAACGCCACTTGCAGGGCCGCCGGCAGGCTCGTGCGCGCCGCGTTCGTCGTGCGCATGTTGGCCGCCGTGGCCACCCGCATCCCGAAGAACCCCGACAGCGCCGAACAGAACGCGCCGAACACGAAGGCCGCCGCCACCCAGCGCACGGGCCCTTGGTTGATGGCCGCCAACACGCCCGCCACCACGATCACGAACACCGCCAACACCTTGTACTCCCGCCGCAGGAACGCCATGGCCCCTTCGCGGACCGCCGCCCCGATCTCCTGCATCCGGGCCGTCCCGGGATCCTGCCGGTTGATCCATTGCGTCTTCCACCAGGCGAAGAGCAGCGCCACCACACCCGACCCGAGGGCCGCGTAAAGAAGGTTGTTCGTGTTCATGCTAAAACGTTTCTCCTGTTTGTTTCTTGCCGATCGACGCGGGGAAAGGTAGGGGAATCCCCCCCCGCCTGTCAATACGAAGAAAAGCCTAATTCAACTCCCCGATCTTTCCCCCGAACAAGATTTCAAGCCCGATCAGCAGGGAGGGGCGCGCATGATAGTCGTCCTCCCGGGGGAACTGCACCTGCGGCGTGATCGTGTAATAGATCCACTTCCGGTACAAGGCATCCCGCCAGGAAAGATTCAGCAACGCATCGTCCCAGAACCATTCCGAGCTCTTCAAGTGCGGGAAGACGCTCGCCTGCGCCACCCACCCCCGGCCTTTCCCCGACCGCAGCCAGGCGAACCGGAGGCTTTGCTCGAATTCCAACCCGTCCGTTTGCTCCGTGGACCGCTCCGCCGTCCGGATCTGGAACCATTTCCGTTCCCCCGCCGGATGCGTCCAGGTCAGCGTCGTCGTTTGTCCGAATCCTTCGTCGGTGTAGTAATATCCCCGCGGAGCCAGCCGAAGCGCGCCACCGATCCAATCCCATTTCCAGCGCCACTCCACATCGCCATAGGCGACCGGCACCGAACTGCGCCACCGCACGCCTCCGCCCAAATCCAACTCGCCATGGGTCACCGTCTCCACCTTGGCGCTCAACCCCATCCGCGTGTCGTCTTCCTGCTTCATGGGATCCGCGCCCGGCAGCGAATCCCGCCCGGCGTTGTCCAAGAACAGGTGCAATTTCCGCTCCAGCCCCGGCAAGGCCACATCCGCCCGAAACCGGACTTTGAAATCGGAATTCCCGTCGTTGCTGCGTCCGCCAACCCGCGCCAGCGTCCTGAGCTTGAAGGTCGACAATTCGTAGTCGTAGGACTTGATGTCCTCCGTCAGCCACATCATGTCCACCCGGCGCACCGCATTGTCCATCCGGCAAAACCAAGTCTGATGCGTCTGGTCCAACCACTGGGTGAACCGATTCCTTCGCCGGATGCCCGGTTCGTCTTCGCCATCCTGCTCCCCGATGGCTTGCATCTGCAAGGCCAGCACCTTCGACGGATCCAGCATCAGCTGGCGATCCCCCTTGGTCCGGGCCGATTCTCCGCTTCCGCCTTCCCCGCAAGAAACCGGGGCTTCCACGGCGGACCTCTCCAGGGGGGATCCCGACGGGGGGATGGGCGCCGGCCGTTTCCGGAACCGGGCGCAGCCCGGTCCCGCCGACATCAGCGCCAGCGCCCACGACAACACAAAGACGAAGCGGACGTTCACTTTCGAGCCCCGTCTCATGGCTCCATCCGGACCGCCCGGCAATCGTAGCGGGCGGTCCGCACGATCTTCACCTTCACGAAATCCCCGGCTTTCGCGCCGCGCCGCGCATTTTCCAGCACGGTCTCGCCATCCACCTCCGGCGCCTGCCCCATCGTCCGCCCGTGCCAGCCATCTTTCCCCCGCCGCTCCAGCAGCATCGCCGTCGCCACGCCCTTGCGAGCCCGCAACCGCGCCGCCGACACCTTCGCCTGCGCCGCCATCAGCCGACCCCGCCGCTCCTCCGCCACCGCCGCTTCCACGCGCCCCGGCAGGCCCGTCGATGCCGTCCCCGGCTCCGGCGACCACACAAATGCGCCTAGGTGGTCGAACCGGCCTTCCTTCACGAACGCCAACAGTTCCGCGAACTCCGCCTCGCCTTCGCCCGGATGCCCCACGATGAACGTCGTCCGCACCGCCGCCCCCGGCAGGAACCGG
>SABN01000195.1 GCA_009928955.1 Opitutia bacterium
TGTAGCGGCAACCTGAGATGGGGCCATTTTCAGGGATATTGGGGTAACACGATTGTCGGCTGATGGACGGTCATGAGGCCGCTTCCCTCCAGCCATTGCTCGACAGCCCGGCGCCACGCGGCGCCTTGGGCTTGGTGACCGCACCTTTCCATGCGGGCACGTATACTCTCGGCCTGGTCTTGTATCAAGTCTCGGATCTCCTTTCGTTGGGTTAGGGTGAACTGTCGTTGGAAGTCGGCGCGGGCCGGGTAGAAGATCTCGGCGGCGGTTCGGTTGTCCAGACAGGGGCGGGGTTTTGCGTTGAGCAGCGCCGGGGACTCGGCCAAGGCATCATCCAGCTTCATGCCTTGCGAGGTCAGGCGGTCGACCTTGGCCTTGAGTTCGCGCTGGGCGTATTCGATGGCGCCGTTGTACGCGGGATAGTGCGGCGGGGAGTTGAGCGCGATGACGCCATGGGCATCGAGCAGCTCGTCCACCTCGCCACTCGTCAGGTTGGATCCGTTGTCGCGCTTGAGCACCAAGGGCGCACCGTGCTGCGCGAACAGCTGTTCCAACTGGCCGGCGATGGTCCGTGCCGGCAGTTCGGCGGCAACGAACAGGTCGAAGCGGAAGCGCGAAGCCAGATCGCCGACCAGGTTCCAGTGGCGTTGGCCCAGTTGGCCGGGATCCATGGCCCAGACCGTCGCCGGTTGCGACCACTCGATGCGGGTGAAGGACGCGTCCCGCTCCCGCCACTTCTCCAGCCGCTGTTGACGCACCAGGACTTGGAACGAACGACGCGATAACATGTGCCGGACTTCATGGCAGAGGGCGGGAGCTCCGTGGCTGCGGTGGCGGCCGTGAGCCAGCGCGGCGATCTTCCTTCGGATCGCCGATGCCGTTCGGGGCGCCCGTTTCTCCAGCGTCTGGATGTCGCGTGCGGAGCCCGTCCGGATCGCGGCCAGTCCGGTGCGGATGCGCCGTTGCCAGCGCAGGAAGCTGGAGCGGGGCGGTCCGGCGGCGGCCAACAGCCGCCGACAGGACGGACCGCCCTGTTTCCTCCATCTCTGGATGCTCTTTACCACGATCGCGACCGCTCTATTTTTTTTGTGCGCGGGTTTCAACTTCCGCCAGCAGGCGCCGGATCTCCAGCGTCTGCTCCAGCTCCAGGACTTGCCGGGACAGACGTTGGTTCTCTTCCTTGAGACGCTCCGACGTCGGATCCCGGACCGGCGACGGGCGTCCCGCCGCTTTCGGACGCAGGGCTTCCATCAGGCCTTGGAACGCCCGGGACTCCCATTCGTAGTAGGTCTTCCGGGAGATCCCCAGGCGCAGGGCTGCGGCCTTCGCCGTCAGCGTTCCGCCCCGGACCAGGAGGAACACTTTCAGGAACTCCTCCGGGTCCACCTTCGTGGCGGACTTCTGTTTGGTCAACGTCACCACCTCCTAGTTGTCGGTCGCCGGTTTCTCCGGGGCCGCTTTGGCCGATTTGTTGGCCAGCCGCGCCATCCGGCTGTCCAGCAGGGTCAGCTTGCGCTCCAGCATCCGCTGCAGCGGGTCGGCCAGGATCGTTCCCCGATCCTCCTGCCGGCGCAGGCGCGGCTCGAACGCCTTCAGCATGCTCTCCATCGCCCGTTCCTGCCAAGCCTGAAGCCGGTTCGAGGACACGTTCAGATCCCGGCAGACGTCCGAGGGCCGCCGGCGGCCCGTCCACACGGCCAGCACCGCCTGGCACTTCTGTTGCGCGCTGTAGGTCGCCTGTTCCTTCGGGTTCTTGATGTTTTTCTCCGCGTTGTTCATCGCCGTTTGCCTCCATGTCATAGACCACTTCCCGCACCGGACGGTCTTCCTCGCCGTCCAGCACCATCTTCAACTGTCCTTTCTCCACCTTCATCACCACCGACTGCGCGCCCAGCCGCCCGACCATGTAGAACGGGTTCTTCGGCTGGCCGCGCAAGGCCAGTTCCAGCAGGTTTTCCTGCAGGCCCTTTTCCACGGCCTGGCGCACTTCCTTCTGCATGGCGAAGTACCGGTCGGCCGGCACCAGGCCATCCAGCGACTGATGGGTCCGCTTGTAGTTGTAGTATTTCACCCACAGCGCCACCCGCTCCCGCGCCGATTCGAAGCTGTCGAACTGGGCCCGCACCAGGAACTCCTGCCAGATCGTCCGCCAGAAGCGTTCGATCTTGCCCAGCGTCATCGGATGATGCGGCGTGCTGCGGATATGGTGGATGCGGTCCTTGGCCAGCTCCTGCTGGAACCGCGTCTTGCCGCGCCAGGTGGCGTACTGCCGCCCGTTGTCGGTCAGCATTTCCTTGGGCACGCCGTATTCGGCCACGGCCGTCCGGTACACCTCCATGACGTTCTCGCCCGTCTGGCTCCGGAACAGTCCCAGGCCGACGATGTAGCGGGAGTGGTCGTCGATGAACCCGATCAGGTAGGCGTTCCGTCCGTCCAACCGGAAGCAGAAGATGTCCGACTGCCACATCTGGTTGGGCGTCGTCCGCTCGAAGAACCGCGGCTTCGGCGGGTTCTTCTTCATCCGGCGCGGCTTGGTCTTGGGCAGCAGCTGGTGCTGATGCAACGTCCGCCGTACCGTCTCCGGGCTGGCCGGCAGGAACAGGGCTCGCCTCAGCCAATGGGCGATCCGCCGCACCCCGTAGGCGGGATGCTTCTTCTTCGTCTCCACGATCTCCTGCTTCACCAGCGGCGGCAACTTGGGCTTGGCCGCTTTGCGCGGCTGCCCGATGGGCGCTTCCAGTCCGGCCCGGCCGTACTCCTGATAGCGCCGGATCCACTCCCGGATGCTGACGTCGCTGGCGCCAACCTCCTTCGCCACCAGTTTCAGGTCGAAGCCTTCCTCCACGTGCAGCTTCACCGCCCGGAGTTTCAACTCCGCCGAATACCTGGGACATTTTGTCCGGCGCGTCGCCCCCCTAGGGG
>SABN01000196.1 GCA_009928955.1 Opitutia bacterium
GGTGGCCCATTCCAGGGGAGCGGGAAACCGGGTGGCCACGGGGCCACGGCACCCGCAACCACAACCTGAAAAAGGGGACATTTCTAACGAGTCTTGACAGCTATCCCCCCGCATCTTGACTCGGCCTGCCCCTCCGTCGTAGGCTCGCAATCCGCAATGTCCGCTTTGCAGGACCGCAACGAAGTGCTGTTCCGGAAATACCGGCTCCCGCAACGGAGCGGTCCCGAGGAGTCCCGCGCATGAAGGCCTGGTATGAAGAGCTGTTCGAGAACTACGGCCAGCAGTACGACCGCGAAAACTTCGCCCAAGGCACCCTCGGGGAATGCGACTTCATCGAGCGGGAGCTCGGGGACAACCGGGCCGCGCGCATCCTGGACATCGGCTGCGGAACGGGCCGGCATTCCCTCGAGCTGGCGCGCCGCGGCTATGCCGTCGTCGGCGTCGATCTATCGGATTCCCTGCTGGCGCGCGCGCGGGAAAAGGCCGCGGGCCAAGACCTGCCGGTCGTTTTCCAAAGGCAGGATGCGCGGGCGCTGCCGTTCGCGCAGGAATTCGACCTGGCCGTCATGATCTGCGAAGGCGCCTTCCCCCTGATGGAGACCGACGAGATGAACTTCGCGATCCTCCGAAGCGCGGCGCAGGCCCTCAAACCCGGCGGCAAGCTGATCTTCACCACCCTGAACGGCCTCTTCCCGCTCTTCCATTCGGTCAAGGACTTCCTCGCCGCGCACGCGGCGGACGGCAACGCGACCTGCCATGCGAACTCATTCGATCTGATGACGTTCCGCGACCACAATCTCACCGTGGTTGAGGATGATTCCGGCCAGAGGAAGGAACTGGCCTGCAGCGAACGGTATTACGTCCCATCCGAAATCACGTGGTTGCTGAAGTCGCTCGCGTTCCACTCGGTGGAGATCTTCGGGGCGAAGCTGGGGGCGTTCAGCCGCGGCGACCCGCTCACGACCGAAGACTACGAAATGCTGGTGATCGCGGAAAAACAGCGGGACCGCCCCCGCTCGCTTCCTCCGCCCCGGTCCGACTTCCATTGACCAGCGACCACAGATTGAAGACCCGGGCCTCCTGGACGTTCCGTCTCCAGTCTATCGTCTCGGGTCTCCCACTCTGATTCGAGTCCGCCGGAATCGGCGCCCGCTGAATCGAACCGGGGCTCAGTCGTCCCGTCCGCCGCCCGGCATCAGCCGCGGCAGCAGGACCAGGCCCGCGACGAACACGACGGCCGTGCTGGCCAGACCCGCCCACAGGCTGTGGCTCAGGCCGACGACCAGATGGCCGATGCCCGCGCAGAACATCACGAAGAGGGCATAAGGCGCCTGCGTCGTCACATGCTCCAGCAAGGGACAGCCCGCGCCGATGGAAGACAAGATCGTCGTGTCGGAGATCGGCGAGGCGTGGTCGCCCAGCACCGCGCCGCCCATGACCGCGCCGCTCGCCGCCAGCACCGCCGGCAGCAGCAGCGCCGGATTGCCACCCGCCTCCGCCACCGCGATCGAGATCGGCAGGCTGATGGGGATCATGATCGCCATCGTGCCCCAGCTCGTGCCCGTCGAGAACGAGATCAGGCCCGAAATGACGAACAGCCCCAGCGGCAGGAACGCCCCCGTCATGCCGCTGCGCTGCACCAGCTCCGCCACGAATTTCGGCAGGCCCATGCCGCCGTCGGTCGGCGCGCTCTTGATCACCGACCCGATCGTCCAGGCCATCGACAGGATGATCAGCGCCGGCACCATGCTCTTGATGCCGTTGATGAACGCCTCGCCCGCCGCGCGCATCGTGAACAGCCGCCGCGCCAGCATGTACGGATAGCTGATCGCCAGCGTGACCACGATGCTCAGCATCAGCGCCTTGGAAGCGTCCGAATCCACGAACGCCTGCCGCAGCGGGATCGACTGCATGGCCGCCATGAACGTGGCCGGACCGCCTTCGGAGCCCGCCGCCGCCCACCAGGTCGCCACGGGGAACGCCGCCACGGCCGTCGCCACCAGCAACAGCATCGGCAGCACCATGTCCAAGGGCCGCACCGTCGTCTTGGATTCGCCCTCGGCCACCCCGTGCGTCAGCTCCATGTCGCCCGCCACCGCCCCGTAGGTGTCGGTGTCGTACAGCTTGCCCTCGCTGTGCGCGCGCAGCTCCGCCGTCAGCATCGGCCCGAAATCCCGCTTCGTCAGCGTGATCGCCAACACCATCAGGATCGCGAAGATCGCATAAAGATTGTAGGGAATCGCTTGCACGAACAGCGACAGCTCGCTCACGCCCAGCTTGTCGAAGCCTTCCGCCCCGCGCATGTAGCTCATCACCGTCACCACCCAGGTGGACACCGGCGCGAGGATGCACACCGGAGCCGCCGTCGAATCCAAAATGTACGCCAGCTTCGCCCGCGAGATCTTCATGCGGTCGCATACCGGCCGCATCGCCGTGCCCACCGCCAGCGAATTGAAATAGTCGTCGATGAACACCAGCACGCCGAACGCCCACGTCGTCAGCAGCGTGCCCTTGCGCGTCTTGACGTGCTCGCTCGCCCAGACGCCGAACGCCCGCGACGACCCGGCCTTCGCCATCAGCCCCACCAGCGCGCCCAGCAGCGCGCAGAACAGGAAGATGCGCATGTTCCAGCCGTCGCCCAGGTTCGCCACCAGCTTCTCGCTGAACAACACCACCGCCGCGAACAGGTTCCCGCCCGACGCGATCAGCGTCCCGGAAAGGATCCCCAAGAACAGCGAAAGCACCACATCCTTCGTCGCCAACGCCAGCGCGATCGTCAGCACCGGCGGAACAATCGACCACCAACCCATGTGTTCCATGCCCATTTCTCCTGTTGTATGAGGCTATTGGCGGGGAGAATAGC
>SABN01000074.1 GCA_009928955.1 Opitutia bacterium
GCCCAGCCGGTCGGCAAAGGGCGCGCTCAACGAGCGGATGTCGTCCAGCACGCGGGGCAGTTTTTTCTCCATGTCGTAGATGGCGAAGTCGGCGGCGATGCGCTGGTAGCTCTCGTCGAGGTTCTTCCAGGCGTCGAGGACCGGTTGGACGGCCTCGCGCCGCTGGTCGGGCGCGCCGCGGTCCGCGTCCGCCGCCGCCGCCAGGTTCCGCAGGGCCTCGCGGAGGTGGTCGAGCTGGCGGGAGATGAGTTCGTAGCGCTCGGCGAATTCCTCCACGGCGGTGCGCATGCGGAGGATTTCGGCGTATTCGTCGTTGGAGATCACGTCGATGCGGCTGATGTCCGACATCGCGGAACCGAGCAGGGAGGGATTGGAGTCGGCCGCCTCCGCGTAGAGCTCGATCGTGTCGCCGGGGTGCGCGCCGAGCAGGCGCAGGTCCAGCGGATAGGATCCCTGGGCTTGGCGGGCGCCGGCGGCGATGCCGATGGGCAGCGCCCGGTCGCGGTAGCCGGCCAGGTTGCGGACGAGCGCGGCGGAGCGCAGGCCGAGGGCGTCCTCGGCCACGGCTTCGACCGGAATGAGGGATCCGGGGGTCGCCAGGGAATAGCGGGGGGGCTCCAGCAGGCTCGCGACGGGCGGTTCGTCCGGAAGGACTGCCTGCGTGAACGCGTGGGTGCGGGCATTGGGGGTTCCGAGGGGATCCTGCACATGGATGGTGGCTGCGGCATTGCCCTCGATCGTCCATTCGTAGCGGATCGTCAGGTCGCCGGGCGCGTGGCCTTCGATCCGCGTTTCCGCGCCGTCGGGACGGGTGAAGAGCAGGAACCCGCGCCGGATGGGGCGGTTGGCGGTGAGGTCGAGCGTGACATGGGAGCCCCGCAATCCGGTGAGCTTTTGGCCGCCCAGGTAGAATTCGCGCCGGGGAAGTCCCGTGTAGTCCGGCGGGGTCAGGGTGACCCGGGCGGAGGCGATCCGCGGCTGGTAGAGCACGGTCAACTCGTGCCAGCGGCTGCGGGCGCGTCCCGCGCGAACGCAGAACCGGAGAGGCTGGACCACGCGTTCCAAGCGGTGGACATAGCGGTTGGTCGCTTCGCGGAAACCGGCGCTGCGGTGGACGGCTCCGCCGCCGCGCACCTCGAAGAGGATGGGTTGCCCGCCGACGGGCCCCTCCACGGCCGCGGCGATCTCGACGCTGTCGCCATAGACCACGCTGGGGTGGGCCGGGGTGAGGACGAACGAGAGGCGGGACCAGGGCGGGATGTCGCGGGCGGGGGCGAGGAGGCGGAGCGCATGGGTGCGCACCGGGACGGTCCAGATGGCGAACAGCGCGCTCCACGCGGCCACGGCCGCCAGCAGGCGGAGGGCGTCCCGCTTGAGCAGGCGGAGGGGAAGCAGGTGCCGCGCGGAGAGGCCGGCGACGGCGTGGCATCCCTGCTCGAGCGCCTGGTCCACCAGGAACGGGCCGAACGCGGATGAATCGCTTGGCGCCGGCGCGTCGGCGAGTTCGAGCGCGGAGAGCACGGGCCGCCTCCGGGAAGGAAGCCGGCCATCGACCCATCCCGCGATGGCGCGCCGCGACAGGGTGAGGATGGTCACCAGCGCGTAGCCCGCGAAGGCCGCGGCGCCCAGCAGGAGGGCGATTCCCATCCCCATCCGGGTTCGCTCGTCAAAGGCGAACAGGGCATCCAGCAGGACGAAGCCGAGCAGGGCGGCGAGGGCGAACGCGAGGAGCCGCAAGCCGGCCGCCAGGATCAAGCCGCCCAGAACGATCGCGCGGACGCGGGCGAGCATGCGATCGAAAGCCGCTCTCATAGCATGCCGCTCCGCCGTCTCAAGGTCCATTCGGCCGCCAGCAAGGCGAACAGGACCAGCAGGAGTCCCCCGCGATCCCAGGCGGTTTGCCACTGCGGCTGCGCGGAGGAAGCGAGGGTTTCCTCTCCCGGGAGCACGGAAACCAGGGCCTCTTCCATCGCATCGGGCGCGAAGCAGGCGCCGCCCGTGGCGGCGGCCAGCGCGGCCAGCGCCTCGGGATCGGCGCTGAGATCGTCCTGCTCGCGCGGCGGCGCCAGGCGTTCCACGACCGCGCGGTGGCCCAGCGGTTCGGCGGTGGCCGGGTGGCGGAGCTCGACGGTGTAGAGGCCGGGTTCGGGAAGCGCCAGACCGAGGTTCCAGCGGCGGCGGCCATCGTGTCCGGGCATGGCGGTTTCCACCACGGTCCCCTCGCGCATGACTTGGAGCCGGGGCATGTCTTCCGGGCTTTCCACGGGCAGGCGCGATCCAATGAAGGCGCGGATGGGGGCCTGCGGCGCGGCGGTCTGCGGCTCGACCCGCAGGGAAAAGGATTGGCCGGGGAGGAATTCCCGGTGGGTGGCGGCCCAGTAGAAGAACTGGATCCAGAACTGGCTGTACAGCTCGGCCACGGTTTCATCGCCGGGGAAGAAGCCCCAGTGCCAGAGGCCGTCGGCGTTGACGACGATGGAAAGGCCCAGGCCGACGCGGCGGCTGACGACGAGCGGCAGGCCTTCGGCCCCCGCGCCCTCCTGGCCGGGGGCGCTTTCGAGCAGCACGCGGCCCATGCCGTGGACGGCGGCGATGCGGTGCGAGCAGGCGGCGTCGGGCAGGCGGGCCCATACGGGATCGTCCTTGGCGGGCAACAGGGCGCCAAAGAGGCCCTCCTCCTCGCCGGCCAGCGTGGGGCGCATGCCGATGCGGGCGCCGAGCGGAGCGCCCCAGGTGACGGGTTCGAGGATCGACAAATCCACGAGATTCCCGTCGTAGGGTTTGCCGCGGGAGAACAGCACGCAGCCGCCCGCCTCCGAGAGATAGCGTTGCAGGAGGGCGGTCCGTTCCGGGGTGAGGAAGTATTCGATGCCTTTTCCCGCGATGACCAGGTCGTACGAGGCCAGCTCCTCGAACGTGGCGGGGAAGGGTTGGTCGGAGACCGGCTTGGCCTCGGCGGCGCGGGTGTCGATGCGGAGAAAGCGGTCGGGGGCCAGCCGGTAGATGGACGTGATCTCCATTCCCTCCTGCTTGCGGACCAGCTGGGTGAGGAACTTGCTGTCCCAGTGCGGGGTGCCCTCCAGCAACAGCACGCGCATGGGGGTGTCGATGGTGGCGACGCCCACTTCATCGCTGTTGTTGGCCAGCGAACTTTCCCCGTCCTGGGGAGCCACCGCGAGACGATACCGCGTGAAACCGGGGGGCGCCGCGTCCAAGTGAAGCGTGAGGATGCGGGACGTGTCGCCGGGGAGATCCACGGGCACCTGCTGCAATTCCGTTCCGTCGGCCGCGGAAAGGACCAGTTTCACGCGGATGTCGCCCAGTCCCCGGTTGCGCAGCCGGACGGGGACGCGGACTTCCTGGTTGCCGAAGGCGATGGTCATGCGGTGGACGGCGCGCAGTTCGAGATCGCGCCGCGGGACGGGGCCGCCCAGCGGGAGGACGGAAATCGGGATGCCGGCGGCTTGGGCGCGGGAGGCCAGGTCGGTGCGCACGGGCGGCGTGGTTTGGCGGCCATCGGACAGGATCAAGATGCCGGAAAGACGCGCCTCTTGCGCGGCGAATCGATTCAGCAGCGCCTGCCCGGCCCCATGGATGTCGGTGCTCTCCGCGTCGGGGGCGAGCGTCCGCAGGGTCTGCGGGTCCAGTTCGCGGAGCGTGTCGCCAAATGTGAAGAGGCGCAGGGAAGCGGGATCCGGAAGCGCGGCTTGCGCGGCGAGGATTTCGCCGAGGGCGGCGTTCCAGCGGGAATCGCCCGCCACGTCGGGGGTGGCCATGCTGGCGCTTTGGTCGAGGAGCGCGGCGGCGAAGGGGCGGCCTTCGGCGGGGGGCGACACCCACCGGCCCGGATTGAGCGCGATGAGGGCCAGCAGCGCCAGCGCGGTTCCGCGCAGCAGGACAATTCCGACGCGAAGAGGACGGCGGGTCCGCTGCGTGCTGCGCCAGGCCAGCCATGTCCCCAGCGCCAGGATGGCGAGGCTCCAGAAGAGGAGATAGTCGGTTCGGAACAGGGGATTGAAGGTCATCGGCGGCCCTCCCAGATCCAGAGCGCGAGCCCTTCCAACAGCGCCCAGGCCAGGGCCAGGGCCAGGAGCCAAGGCCACCATTCCACCCCCTCGCGCAAATCGCGGGCGCGCCGGCCCGAAACCAGCGTGGAGGAGATGTGGTCGCGCACCTCGGCATCGGTCAGCGGGCGCAGATCGCTTTCGCCGGGGAAGAGATTCACGGCCACCAGGCCCTGGCGTTCGTTTTCCGGACTGCGCCACTCGAAAATCCCGGGAGCGTTCGGCAAGAGGCGCACGGGGGCGCCGGGGGCGGCCGGGAGCGGTTGGGCGGAACCGTCCATGCCGGCGATGGCATGGAGTTCGATCGGGGTTCCGGGCGGAACATCCAGGGGGATGGGAATGCCGGGCAGCCGATCGCTGTTCCCGGACATGCGGCCGCGCAGTCCCAGGAACAGTTCGCCGAACAGGGGGAGGAACGCGGCCTGCTGGGGCCAATCGGTGTTGGCGGGATCCAGATCCAGGTTCCAGAGATAGAGAGGGTCCCGGCCGAGCCGAACCAGCGCCGGGCGGTCGGGGCCGTAGGAGAGGAGCGGGATGGCGTCGGCGGGCAACGCGGGCAGGGCCAGCGCGGCGTTGAAAAATCCGCGGGCGGGGTCGCCATAGGCGCCTTGGGCGAAGAGGGTGAAGAGCGGATCGTCGGGCGCGGCGACGACGAGGCGCAGGGGGGGGGAAGGGGCGAGTCGATCCAGAGCTGAGGGCGCGCAAACGACAACGGTGCCTTGGCGGGCGAATTGCCGCAAGCGGTCGGACGGTTCTCCATTCCAGTCCGTCAGCAGCAGCGCATCCCAATCGCCCTCCAGCGTGTCGAGCGCGGCATGGTTCTCGATGCGGAAAAGCCCCAGCGCGCGCAAGGCGCGTTCCCACACGTCCGCCGTGGGGGTGCGGGTTCCCACCACGCCGGCCCGCAGATGGGGGCGGACATGGGCCACGGCGTGGCGCGCATTGTCCGCCGCGAAATCATCCTCCGAGCATTCGGCGGTGATCGCGGCGTTTCCGGCGGCGGGGAACGAGAGCTCGAACTGGGCGGTGGTGCGGCTCCACGGCGGGAGGAACAACTCGCGGCTTTGACGGGTTTCCCCGGCGCTCAGGAAAAGGGAGGGGCGCACGGGAAGGTCCCCGTAGTTCCACACGCTGCAGGAAACCAGAACCGGTTCGCCGGGGAGCGGGTCGGCCGGCGTCAGGGCGAGGTCGGTCAGGGCGGTGTTGGCGGCCGGGTCGCCCGCGGCGGGCACGGCCACCAGCGCGGCGCCCTCCAGGTCCGGGAGCCGGAAGTTGCGCCAGGCCGTCGCCTGGAAGTCGGAGACCACGTCGATCTCGCGGGAGCCGGGGGCGTCGCGCAGCAGGGCGACCGCCATCTGGAGGGCCTGCTCGATGTCCGCCGCCTCGTGGGAAACGGAGGCGCTGCGCACGTGGCCCAGCAGGAACGGGACATTGGGGCCGAGTTCCGGGAACACCGCGTCGGGAGCGGCATCCATCCAGATGACGTTGGCGGCGTCGCGGCGGCCGAGGTCCGCCAGCAACTCGGAAGCCTCGGCGCAGGCCGTCGCGAAGCGGGAGCGTCCGCCGGAGAGGGCGGCCATGGAGGCGCTGCGGTCGATCACGACCACCACGTTGCGCCGCTCGAACGGGGAGGCGGAACCCGTGCTGCGGGAAATGGGGCGCAGGAACAGGGCGATCAGGCTGGCGGCCAGCAGCGTGCGCAGCAGCCACACGATCCAATCGCGCGGACGCTTCACGCGCAAGGTCTGGCGCATCACGCGCCGCAGGAATTCGAGGGAGCTGAACGCATAGCGCGGGGGCCGGCTGCGCGCGAACAGGTGCACGAGGAGCGGGACCAGCACCAGCGCGGCCAGCGGGGCGAGAACCCAGTTGACGAGCGAGAACGTCATCGCGTGCGCGTGTCCATCAGGTCAGCCGATCGAACAAGGCGAGATGCGGCGAGGCCGTGGAGGTCATGGTGTAGTCGATGCCGCGCCGGGTGGCGAAGTTGCGCAGCCCCGCCACGTGGGCCCGCATGGCGTCGGCGTAGGCCGCGCGGATCTCCTCGGTATGGGCGATGAGGCGTCCGCCGGTTTCCATGTCCCGGAACGTGAGCAGCCCGCGGCGGGTCAGCTCGATCTCGTCGGGATGGAGGATGTGGAACAGGTGGATGCGGAAGCCCCGGTGCAGATAGGGGTTGAGCGCCTTGAAGATGGCCTCGGGATCGTCCAGGAAATCGGAGAGCACCACCAAGGTGCCGCGGCGCTTGAGGAGGGGGTGGGAGCGCTGGAGGGCCTCGGCCAGCTTCGTCTGGCCGCCGGGGGGGTTGGTTTCCAGCGCGTGCAGCAGGTTGTGGAGGTGGCGGCGGGTGCTGCCGGGCGGCGCGTGGAAGCGGATGCGCTCGTCGAAGATCTGGAGGGAGACCCGGTCGTTGCCGCGGGTGACGAGATAGGCGAGCGCGGCGCAGAAGAAGGAGGCGTAGTCGAGCTTGGAGGTCCCCGCGCCGAATCCCATGGACGCGCTGCTGTCCAGGAAGAGATGGCACTCCATGTTGGTTTCCTGCTCGTAGGTGCGCAGGTAGTGGCGGTCCGTGCGCGCAAAGGCGCGCCAATCGATGAGCGCGGGATCGTCGCCGGGCACGAACTGCCGGTAATCCCGGAACTCGATGGAGGAGCCGCGCGCGGACGAGCGGTGGCGGCCGGCCAGCACGCCCTCGGCCAGGGAGCGGGGCACGAACTCCAGCGCCGTCAGGGCCCGCACGTCTTCGGGGCGCAGATACTTGAACCGCTTCGAGATCATGGGAGGGGTGTCGTGGCGGCCGTTTCATTCGATGGAAAAAGTTTTCCACAGTGTGGAAACATTTTTTCCATTGTGTGGAAAAACCGCGAAATATTTTTCCATTGTGTGGAAAACTTTGATGCGGCAGCCAAACGAAAAGGGAAAGTCATGGGGTGGTGAGGAGGTGATCCAGGATGGCTTCCACGTCGATGCCGTCGCCCGTGGCGTTGTAGTTGGGGATGATGCGGTGGCGGAGGACGGGGCGGACGACCGTCCGCACTTCTTCCTCGGAAGCGGCGGGGTTGCCGCGCAGCACGGCGAGCGCCTTGGCCGCCAAGGTGAGATATTGGGCGGCGCGCGGGCCGGCGCCCCACTCCACGTAGTTGCGGATATACTCGTCCCCCAGCGGATCGGCGGGGCGGGTGCGGTGCACGAGATCGACGATGAAGGCCACCACGTGCGCGGGGATGGGCACGTCCAGGATCGCCGCCTGGAGCCCGCGGATGCGGTCCGCGTCCAGCAGGACGCCGGGGGGGGCGCCGCGGCTCGCCGTCGTGCGGTTCACGATTTCGATCTCCTGCGCCACGGAGGGGTAGTCGATCTTCAGGTTGAAGAAGAAGCGGTCGAGCTGGGCTTCGGGCAGCGGATAGGTGCCTTCGTGCTCGATCGGATTCTGGGTCGCGTACACGATGAACGGGTCCGGCAGCCCGACCGTTTTGCCGCCGATGGTCACCTGCCGCTCCTGCATCGCCTCGAGCAGGGCCGCCTGCGTCTTGGGCGGGGTGCGGTTGATTTCATCCGCCAAAATCAGGTGGGCGAAAATCGGGCCGGGCACGAACTCGAACGCGCGCTTTCCGCCGGCGCCATCCTGCAGGATCTCGCTTCCGAGGATGTCCATGGGCATCAGGTCCGGCGTGAACTGGATGCGGCGGAACGAGAGGCCCAGGATGTGGCCGAGCGTGCTGACCAGCAGCGTCTTGGCCAGCCCGGGGACGCCCACGATCAGGCAATGTCCGCGGCAGAGCAGCGCCACGAGCATCAGTTCCACGATCGGTTCCTGGCCCACGATCACGGTGGCCATCTCGCGTTTCAATTGGGCGATCTGCTCCTGCACGTTCTTCCAGGTGGCGGCATGGTCTGTCTTCATGGGATGATGATCTCCTCGGAGTCGAATTCCATATCGAGTTCAGGGTTTTCGTCGTCTTCCTCCCGGCTCGGGAGGAAAATTTGGAAGGCGATCTGCAGTTCCGTCAGGGGCGATTTGGCGCCGGAGGCGAACTGATCCACGGTTTTGAGCAGCAGTTCCTGCTGTTCCTGGTTGCCGGATTCATCCAGCGAGGAGCGGGCCCCCGCCATGGCCGCCGCCATCTGGGCCAGCATTTCGGGGGACAGGTCCGCCTCGTCGAGCGTGACGCCGAATTGCGACAGGATCTTCTGCATGTCGGTCTCGGGGCTGGCCGCCGCCGGGGGGGCGCTGTTCGTTTTCGCCGCGGGGAGGTCGACGGCCCAGATCGCGCCGCCATGGGTGTTTTGGCCTTGGCACTGCACGAGGAGGCGCGCCTTGTCCTTGTCCGAACTCCCCCGCCAGGGATCATAGCCGCCGTACGATGCGCCGCCGGTCCGGTTCGTGGAAATGGAAACCGTGGTGCCGTCCAGCCACGGTTCCCGCTGGAAGGTGACGGTCGCGGCCACGGACTGGGTGGCCAGCGACCGGGCGACCTGCAGCAACCCGTCGAACAGGTTCGTGGAGAGGACCGCGCCGACGAAGGGCTCCAGCAGGGGGGAGAATGCCGTTGCGCTTTCCTCGCCGATGCCGTCCACGCGGTTGGCCGCGGGGGCGAGCGCCGCGCGCAGCGCCTTGTCCTTGGCCGCGGCCTGCGCGAGGGCCAGCAGCGAATCGGCGTCCAGCCCGCGGACCATGGGGCCCCGCTCATCCGGGGGGGCCGCGGAGATCCGTTCCGCCAGCCGGGAGACGGCCTTCGGCTCCATGGTTCCCGCGCTGGGAAGCGGCGGCAGGGCCTCCGTCGGCGTTCCGTCCAGCGCCGCCCGCGCGACCTGGCGCCAGTAGGGGAACAGGCGGTTTCCCAGGCTGTGGATTTCGAGTTGGCGGTCCGGGGCCAGGCCGCGCATATCCAAGGCAATCGAAGCGACCACATAAGCGGCCAGATCCGCCACGGTGGTTTTCGGCGACGTGCCCCTCCGCGAGAAGTATTCCGGTTGGTTCTTTTTCGGGCGGCGCTCATCGGCCAGCAGCACTTCCCATTGGGCGGCGAAATCCAACAGGGGATTGCCCGTTTCGCCCGCCGGCGGGACGGCGTTCGTTCCCGTTGCCTCCGCCGCGTTCCGGGTGGCGGCGGCCTCCCGGATTTCCCGGGCGCGGGCGGCGACCTGGGCGGCGTAATCCGGGGCCAGGAACAGCGCGTCATCGAAGAGTTCGCCCAGCGCGTGGGCCGGCGGATGGCGGCTCTTCTCTTCCCGGCCCTGTTCGGCATTCCGCTGGCAATACTGGTAGAGGCCCAGCAAGGTCATGAGAAGAGATTGGCGCAGGGCGGCATCCTTCTGGGCGAGGATTTCGCCGAGGGAGAGGGCGACGATCTCCCGGGGCCGCATCCCCTCCGACCTCTGCGCGAGGGACGATCCCATCCGTTGGCGGATGAGCAGGGGAGTCTCTTCCTCCTCTCCGGATGCCGTTTCCGCTTTCTCTTCCCCGCGGGCGGGGCGCCCCGCCTGCGCCAGGCCGGCGAGGATCTGCTTGACGTTCTGCGCCTCCTGTTTCCGCCGGGATTCATCCAGTTTGGCCAGCCGATCCGGGAGTTGCTCCTTCAGCTTGGCGAGAAAGTCCGGCAGGACCGCCCGAGCGCGCTCGGGATGCCGGGCGACATAGGAATGGATGCGCATCACCCCGGCGCCATCCAGCACCGAATAGGAGCTTGTCGACCAGATGTTGCTGGAGAACAGGCGGGCCTCGACGAGCGAGAGGACGTTCGAGTTCTTCGACTGGATCAGGATGTCCAGAGCGGACGAAATCTGGTTGTTGTTGCCTTCCGCCAGATAGCGGGTCGCCAGTTCCACAGGGCTGTCCGCGGCATGGGCCTCGTAGAATGCCCGGGCCGCCTGGACCGTGTTGCTCTTGCCGTCCTCCGGCATCGATTGCGCGGGCAGCGGGATGAACTCCTTCAGGAGTTCCAGCGCCGTGTCCCCCAGGCCAGGCGGCTTGTTCTCCAGTTCCTTGTAGATCTCCTCGGCGCTCTTCAGCGCCTTTTCGCCCCGGCTCGAGTAGGAATACGAGCTGGACCGGTACCGGGAGGAGACCTCCAGCGCCGCCGGCAGCAGGTAGTCGCTGTCGACGACGGCCAGCAGCGGCGGCACCATGTGGATGCCGCGCGCGAAGAAGCTCCGGGCGGCCTCGTCCTCGGGAGCGGAAAGCAAGGCGAGCTGCACGGCGGGGTTGAGGATCACGGCCAGCTTCAGCTGGTTGAGCAGCTGCACGTCGTCCGGGGAGATGTCCGCGAAAAAGCGGGCGGCGGCTTCGTCGAGCCCCTCGCCGCCGGGGGGGGCGCCCGCGAGTTGCTGGTCCACCTTGCCGATCAGGACCTCCAGGCCGGGGGCCTTGTCCCAAGCCTGGCCGAAGCGGTCGCGGAGGCCCTGCAGATCCTCCCGATAGGCGCGCCAATCGCGGGACGAAGCCAGCCGGGCTCCGGCTGCGGAATACTGGCATTTCGCCAGATGCGCCACGGCGTGCCGGACGACGGCCGACCGGTCTTGCACCAGGGTGAACACGCGGTCCGCGATTTCGTTCGCCTCATTCGTCAGGCCGGCCTGGTAGATGTGGACCGCCGCCAAGAGAATCGCCCCGCTCGAATCGCCTTGGGCGATTTGACGGTAGGCGTATTGGCGGCCATCCTCTTCCGAGTCCTCCGAATCTGCGGCGTCATGCGCGGGCCCCCGCAGGAGGCGAAGCAATTGCGCCACCTCCTTTGCCAAGTCGGCATCGGTGCTTCTCCAGGTCGCCACCGGCAAGCCGTCCGCCGGCGCTGTTCCCGGCGCGCGGCACGTTCCGCCGAGTCCGCCGAGGAACAGGTAGCGCGCGGGTTGGTCTTTTGCGCCGGGCCAGACCCACCCTTTTCCGGAGAGGGGCATCTGGTAGATGTTGGCGAGCGGCTGTTGTTCGCCGCCGCCGTCCATCGACAGGGAGACAAACTGGCCCCCCGGGTCCGCGGCATCGAGTCCGAGCGCTTGGAACATCCCCAGGGCGGAGCCGTAGTCGGGGAAGGCGTTGATGGCGGCGGTGGCGAAGCGGGAGAGCATCAGCACTCCCGCCGCGATCGCATGGATCGCCCTGTGCCCGCCACCGAATCCGCGCATACTGTTTCTCCCGATCCACCCCGGCCATCCGCGGAATCGCCCATGGAAGGCGCGGGCCCTAGAGTTCAATGAAGAACGGCCTCACTCGCGGCGCGATGATGGCACAAAGCCGCGGCGGAGGCAAATCCCGTCTTGGGGGGTTGGGCAATTCAAATGAATAATGAAGAATGATCGGAATGGGATGGGGAGCGGGCGATGAGACCGGACGGCTCGGAGAACTGTTCCCCGCGAATCCGAAAATGGGCTTGATCGCGCAGGCAACAGCCTGCGCGGAACTCTAGATGATCGGACGGGGCTCGCCATGAGCGGGATCGGAGCGAGTACCGGGCCAGCTGCCGCTATCAAAGCGGAGGGATATCGTCTGGGACGTCATGATGGATAGGCAAACTCCTTGACCTGACGGGAAGGGCGGGTTAGGAACAGGGCAAACGGCGAAAGCGCGTCAAGGACGAGGTGAAGCATGAATTTGATGATGGGAATGTTTGCAGAGGTGAGTTGGCTGGGGGTGCTGGAGACGGCGGTGCGCATCACGCTGATCCTGCTGCTGGGGTGGGGCGTGCTGTTCGTCGTCCGGAAATTGCTGGACCGGACGGAGCACCGCCTCAAGGATAAATATGCCGCCGAAGGCGAGCCGCCATCCGAAGCCGGGAAGCGGGTGGAGACGCTGTTGCGGCTGGTCCGGCAGGGCGCGCGGCTGGCGGTGTGGACGACGCTGCTGCTGGTGGTGCTGAAAGAGCTGGGCGTGGAAATCGGCCCCATCCTCGCTGGCGCGGGGATCGCGGGGGTGGCGGTGGGCTTCGGCGCCCAGAACCTCGTGCGCGACATCATTTCCGGGTTTTTCTTCATTCTGGAAAACCAGATCCGGGTCGGCGACGTTGCGGTCATCAACGGCACCGGCGGGCTGGTGGAGGAAATCAACTTCCGCACCATCGTCCTGCGGGATCTCGAAGGCACCACCCACATCTTTCCCCATGGCACCGTGACCAAGCTGAGCAACAAGACGCGCGGCTGGTCGGGCTACGTGTTCGACGTCGGCGTGGCCTACAAGGAGGACACCGACCGGGTCTGCGAGGTGCTGCGCGGCGTGTTCCAGGAGCTCCGGCAAGACCCGGCCGTCGGGCCGTCCATCCTGGAAGAGCCGGAAATATTCGGCGTGGACCAGTTCGCGGATTCGGCGGTCGTGATCAAGGGCCGCATCAAGACCAAGCCGATCCGGCAATGGCTGGTGGGGCGCGAATTCCTCCGGCGGGTCAAGCTGGCCTTCGACCGGGAAGGCATCGAGATCCCGTTCCCGCACCGCACGATCTACATGGGCGAAGCCAGCAAGCCCTTCGAGCTCAAACTCCTGGAAAAGCGCGCGGCGGACGCGACCTAGCCCGCGTTCAGCTCTTGATGCCGGCGCCGAAGTCGCTGGCGACGACGAGTGCCCCGGTGTCTTTCAAGCGATCGGTTTGGATATTTGCTGGGTGCACGTGGGTGCTCGTTCATCCAAGGCGCCGGACGGTGCGGGTCAGGGGACCCGACACGTTGCGGCGGGTACGCGGCAATCCCTCTATTGTTCTGCCTGTTGATCTGTTGCTATTAGACGAATAACCGTGCTTGTTCTCACAGCTGCGAATAATCCAAGAGCCAGTTTCAATAAAGGAGGGATGATTGAAGAGAAGAAGCCTTGAGCCGCTGCGGTTCGAAACATTTGTGCATACAATGAGTCATCCACTGTGCTTGAAGAATATTGCCTTACAGTAAATATCCACACGGACAGCGATTTGAATATTTCAGGAATTGCGATAGCAACAAGGTATACGCCGATTAGTTGTACACCAGCCTGCAACATTAGGTTGATGGGCAGTGCATCAGAGTCTTGATCCTCTTTGATTCCAAGTACGCGGGCTAACCCATCGGTGCAAAATATCAACAGATAGGCTAGGCCAAAGGTCAGCAATGCGAATCCAATTACCGGTAACATATGGAATCCACCACTACGTTGTGAAGAGGCTACCGATAGCTGAATAGTCCTCATTTGGCTATAAGTCATGGAAAGTGCCGCGAGATAGGAAATGCCCCAGTAGATTTGGAGAAGGCCAATAAGTTTGGCAAATACCATAAATACATTTTTCATTTTTTGCCTTTCTCTATTTGCCCAGCGTCAGCATTCACCCTCGCGCCGCTTGCGGCGCGTAGTGGCGGAACGCCTTGTTGGGCAGTTCTAGTCATGCCATTTGGGTGTAATCAAGTATACAAAGGCCTGCAATGGTGATGTAATAATGTCACAAGGAACGGTCCAGAGAAAACACGCATAGCGGCCAGCAATATATAGGTGGCTCCGATTGTTCCAGGGTAATGTTTCGGCACAGTGCACTGTAGTGAATCTGTTTGTATCGTCATATCTATATCCCACCGTATACTCCACGTGATTAACGTCATATTCGTTAAGATTCCAGTACACTCCAAATGTAAACCGGGTAGGCATGGTGCCGGACCAGGTCATTTTGTCATCGATCATGATAGAGCTGTCGAACTTTCCAGAGACGATTTCCACAGGGAATGTATTTGTGTTTATAATGTCCATATCCGTCTGCTGTAATATTGAAGCCTGCAGTTCCGAAGAGTTACGAGATATGGGGTTAACTGGGAATGTCAACTCGAGGATAAGATCATTGTAAAGAAGGTCGGGTATGCGCAAACGGTAAAAATCGTTTGTCCGATCTAGAAAGCCCGCAAGTGTGCGCTCTGTGTAGGGAATGCCGCGCGACTTGTCGTATAACTTGAACTCTGTTTCTGGATTCTGATGCCTACGGATGAGGGCAGTATTGTGGGCTGTTATGCCGCAACCCATGGGTGTGAGCGCGAGAAAAGGTATTCCGACCACAAACACTAGCCATTTATGTTTCTTTTTCATTAGTTATGCCAAACAGTATTTATTAAACGAACTTCAAGTTGTCTTTATGCGGTTGCGGGAATTGCACTTTGTTGGCTCAAGGGTAGGCTTCTGGGCGGGGGGCGGTCAATGGGGAATGCGGGTTTGCGCATGGGGTTCCGGCGCGGATCAAAAACGTTTGGGTCTGGGGCGGCGTATTTTTATATGGCCAGATTTCCGACGGCAAAAGTTCGGCGGCGTGCGCGCAAAATGGACCACGGACGGCTCGGTGAGCCGTCCCCACCTCGATCTGGGGGCGAAAAGGTCGAAAAAATGGCTCCAAAACGGTCCGAAATCGTTAAAAACGGCCCAAAAACGATGTTTTTGGCGATTTGGGGCTGCTGCCGCAGCATTCCCATGGGTAGGGCGGGTTGGCCCAACCCGCCGTGATTTTCCGATCCCGGCGACTTGGGCCAAGTCGCCCTACCACGCCTCGATCTGGGGCGAAAAGGTCGAAAAAATGGCTCCAAAACGGTCCGAAATCGTTAAAAACGG
>SABN01000006.1 GCA_009928955.1 Opitutia bacterium
CGGCGTCGGCCCGATCTGGTGGGGCCACCGCTATTTCCACGTCGCGCCGCTGCTGTGGACCTGGGAAGGCAACGCGGTGCTCTTCCCGCTGGCGTGGAGCCTCGACGGCAACCGCGGCATCGGCCCCGTCTGGTGGGGCCGGGACTATTTCAACGTGTTTCCGCTGTTCTGGAGTTCGGCGGGCGACTGGGCGCTGCTGCCGCTGGCCTGGAACGGCGACGACCACAACGGCTTCGGGCCGATCTGGTGGGGCAACGATTATTTCCACGTCGCGCCGCTCTACTGGAGCTGGGACGACAACCAGCTGCTGTTGCCGCTGGCCTGGAACCTGAAGGGCCACAAAGGCGTCGGCCCCGTCTGGTGGGGCAAGAACCACTTCCACGTCGCGCCGCTGTTCTGGAGCTGGAACGAAGACTGGCTGCTGTTCCCGCTGGCGTGGAACCTCGACGGCCAAAAAGGGTTCGGCCCCGTCTTCTGGGGCAAGGACAGCCGCGGCGAGTCCTACCTCAACGTCTTCCCGCTGTGGATCCGCAAGGACCGCACCACCTGGATCCCGCCGTTGCTGGGCTGGATGAACCGGCCGGAAGAAGGCGGCGTCGACTTCAAGCTGGGCCTGCGCCTGCTGCGGTGGGCTTCCGACGACAAGGGCTACACCTTCGAGCTCCAGCCGCTGCTCGACGTCTCGGGCGGCGACGTCCGCCATTTCTCGCTCGTCTGGCGGCTGTTCGAGTATCACCGCGACGCCGACGAGCGCTACTGGCGCGCGCTGTTCATCCCCCACAAGTTCAAGCTGAAGGCCAAGCCGGCCGCCGCCCGCCCGCCCGCCGGCGCCATCGCCGATTCCTATCTCCCGCCGCGCTGAGGCGGGACATCCGGAATGGACGTCGCCGTCATCCTGACCTACCGGTGCAACTCGCGTTGCGCCACGTGCCACGTGTGGCAGCACCCCACCCTGCCCGCGGAGGAAATCGCCCCCGCCGTCCTGGCCAAGCTGCCTTCCGGAATCGATCGGCTCGTGCTCACCGGCGGCGAGCCCACGCTGCGCGCCGATCTCGAGGAAATCGTCGATTTGCTCCGTCCCAAGGCCCGGCGGCTCGAAATCGCCACCAACGGCCTGCAGGCGGACAAGCTCGAACGGATCGCGGCCAAGCATCCCGACGTCCGCTTCCGGATTTCCCTCGACGGCCTCGGCGCCCGCAACGATTCGATCCGCGGGGAACGCGACGGCTTCGCGCGCAAAATGGCCACGCTGCGCCGGCTCGTCGCCGCCGGCGCGCGCGAGCCGGGCTTCGCCGTCGCGCTCCAGGACGACAACGCCGACCAGCTGCTCGAGCTCTACCGGCTCTGCTGCGATTTCGGCGGCGACCTGGCCGTCGCCGCGCTGCACAACGGGTTCCGGTTCCACAAGATCGACAACGAGTCCGCCAACCGCGTGCGCCTCGCGCGCGCCGTGCAGCCGCTGATCGCCGCGCGGCTCCGGTCGCGCCGGCCGCGGAACTGGCTCCGCGCCTGGGCCGAACTCGGCCTGATGAAGAAGATCCTCGGCCAGCCGCGCCGGATGCCCTGCCCGGCCGGGCGCGACTTCGCCTACGTCGATCCCTGGGGCCGCGTCTACGCCTGCCCCATCCGCCCCGACCTCGAGATCGGCGATTTGGCCGCGCAATCGTGGCAAGAGATATTCCGCGGCCCGCGCACCGCCGCGGCCCGCACCTGCGTCGCCCGCTGCACCCACAACTGCTGGCTCGACGGCATCGCCCGCCGCGCCGCGCGCCGCGGCCTCGGGCCGCTGGCGTGGGCGCTGGCCAACCGGCTGCGCGTCGCCGCCGGCGGCCGGCCCGATTTCGATCGCGAAGTGGATTTCGCCGACGTCGCCCAGTCGCCCATCGTGCCCCGCCGGGACAGCTGGCTGGGCAAGCCGTTCCGGCCGACGTTCCAGCGCAAGACGGAACAACCCTACGGCGCCTACAACAACGCCATGAACAAGTGAAGCCATGAACATCGCCGTTCTCGGAAGCAAATCCCTCCCCGCCTTCGCCGGCGCCGACCGCGTCGCGGAAAACATCGTGCAGCATCTGCCCGCCGACGGCGGCACCCGCTGCCACGTCTACGTCGTGCGGACGCCGGCCCAGCCGCGCGCCTTCGATTTCGCGCCGAACGTCCGCGTCATCCCCATACCGGCCCTCGCCGGCAAGCACAGCAAGGCCACCACGTTCTTTTTCCTCAGCGCGTTGCACTGCGCGCTCGCGCTGCGGCCGGATCTCGCCCACGCCCACGATTCCGCGTTCGGGCCCTTCGCGTGGATCCTGCGGATCCTGCGGCCGCGGATGCCCATCCTCGGCACCTTCCACGGCAATCCCTACGAAAGGGCCAAGTGGAGCCGTTTCGCGAAGGCGTTTCTCCGCTTCTCGGAAGCCGCCTTCGTCCGCGGCTGCCACGCGCTCACCACCGTCGCGCGCGCCAAAGTCGCCGAAGTCCAGGCCCGGGTCAAAACGCCCATCGAATTCATCCCCAACGGCGTCGATCCCGACCCGGCGATTCCGCGGACCGGCCTGGCCGAACAACACGGTCTCGTCCCCGGGCAGTACCTCCTGTTCGCCGCCGGCCGCATGGACCCCACCAAGGGCCTGCACCACCTGCTCGACGCCTACGACCGGGTGCGGCCCGGCCTGCCGCTGCTCGTCGTCGGCGGCTTCGAGGGCCACGACCGGGACTATTCCGATCAGCTCCTCGCGCGCTGCCGCGCCACGGAGCACGTCGTGCTGATTCCCCGGCTCCTGACCCAGCCCGAACTCTTCGAGCTCGTCGCCGGCGCGAAGCTGTTCGTCTTCCCCTCGGAAATCGAAGCCATGAGCATGATGCTCCTGGAGGTGGTTTCCTGCGGCGTGCCCGTGCTGGCGTCCGACATCGCCGAAAACGTCGAGGTCGTCGGCGCGGATTATCCGTGGTTGTTCCGGAACGCCGACGCCGCCCACCTCGCCGCGCAACTTGCGCGCTTCCTGGAAAGCGGCCCCGGGCCGGAAATCGCCGCCCTGCGCGCGCGCTGCGCGCGCGACTTCAACTGGACGGCCATCGCCGGGCGCTATCTCGCGCTTTATCGGCGCCTGGCCGGCGCCTAGCCGCCCCACGCGGGGGTCTAGTCCTTGGCCTGGGCGGGACGGAAATCCTGCAGGTGGAGCTGGAGGTATTCCTGGCCGTTGAAGCGGTTGAGGATCAAGTTGAAGGCGATGTCGAGCGGGCCGTCGGGCACTTCGCGCTCGCCCATGCCGAACCCAATCGCTTCGCGCTGCTTGCCGCCCAGCGAGAAGATCAGCTTCAGGTGCTTGCCGCCGATGACGCGCGCCGGGAACAGCGGGGTCACGTTGCGGATGGCCCAGACCGGCAGCGGATTCGAGTGGCCGAACGGACGCAGGCGGTTCTGGTCGTGGTACAGGGGATCGCCGATGTCGCTCGGCGCGATCCAGGCGTCCACCAGCAGCTGCCGCCGCTGGTCCACCTGGCGGAGGGTGGCCGCGCAGACTTCGTTGAACCGCGCGGCGAATTCGGGGATGCGGGCCTGGTCCACTTCGAGGCCGGCCGCCATCGCGTGGCCGCCGTAGCGGCGCAGCATCGGCGAACACTGCTGGAGGTGGCTGAGCAGGTCGAACCCGGGCACGCTGCGGCACGAGCCGCGGCCGACGCCGTCGTCGTCCATGCCGATGACCACGACGGGCCGGTTGTAGCGGCTGGCGATGCGCGAGGCCACGATCCCGATCACGCCGGCGTGCCAGTGCGGATGCGCCACCACGAGGCCGAAGTCCTTGTCCGCGTCGAAGCGCGCGTCGAGATCCGCGCAGGCTTCGCCCACGATGCGGTCTTCGATCTCCTGCCGCTTGCGGCTGGCGTCGTCGAGCTGCTGCGCCAGGATCTTCGCGCGCGGCTCCTGCTCGGTCATCACCAGCTCCAGCGCGGCGTCGGCGTTGCCGAGCCGCCCGGCGGCGTTGATGCGCGGGCCGATCATGAAGCCGATGTGGTAGGTGTCCACCGGCCCGGTGATGCCGGCGGCCTCGATCAGCGTGCGCAGGCCCACGGACTTGGTCTTGTTCAGCAGCATCAGGCCGTGGTAGACGAGGATCCGGTTTTCCTTCAGCAGCGGGACGATGTCCGCGACGGTGCCGACGGCCACCAGTTCCATGTAGGTCTTGAGGTCGAGCTTTTCGGCGGCCTCCAGCTTGCGCTGGCGCGCGGCCTTGACGAGGCCGTGGCAGACCTTGAAGGCCACGCCCACGCCCGCCAGCATGCGGATGTCTTCCGGGCAGTTGCCCAGCTTGGGGTTCACGATGGCGCAGGCCTCGGCCACGCCTTCCGCGGCGGGCTCGTGGTGGTCGGTCACCACCACGTCGATGCCCAGCCGGGCGGCCTCGCGCACGGCCTCGACGGAGCTGGTGCCGCAATCGACGGTGATGATGAGGTTGGGCCGGAAGACCTCGACGCAGCGGTTGAGGGTCTCGACGCCCAGGCCGTAGCCGTCCTCGATGCGGTGCGGCAAGAAGGGCGCGGCGATCGCGCCCAGCTCGCTGAGCACCTGGATCATCAGCGCCGTGGCCGTCACGCCGTCGACGTCGTAGTCGCCGTAGACGAGGATGGAACTGCCCTGCTCGACGTGCTGCAGGATCAGGTCCACCGCCTTTTCCATGCCCGGCAGCGCGAACGGATCGGTCAAGTCCGCCAGCCGCGGCTGGAGGAAGCGTTCGATCTCGGCGCGGTCCGTGAGGCCCCGCGCCACGAGGGCGCGGGCCATGGCCCGTGAAAAGCCGAATTCCGCGGCGATGGCGTCCGCCGTTTCGGGCGGGGCCGACGCTATCGTCCAACGCTTTTCGGAGCGGACCACCACGGGGCGCTACTTCCCGGCCGCCGGCGCCGCCACCTTGGGCCGCACCGCCAGCATGACCGGCGAGGCGATGAAGGCCGAGGCGTAGGTGCCCGCGACCACGCCGACGAAGATCGCCAGCGCGAAGTCGAAGATCGCGCCGCCGCCGAAGACCATCAGCATCGCCACGCTCAGCAGCGTGGTCAGGGAGGTCAGCAGCGTGCGCGCGAGGGTCGAGTTGATGCTCTCGTTGACCACGGCGGCATCGAGGCGGCCGCCGCGCAGCTTGCGCGTTTCGCGGATGCGATCGAAGACCACGATCGTGTCGTTGACGGAATAGCCCAGCACGGTCAACAGCGCGGCGATGCTGGTCATGGTCAGCTGGCGGCCGAGCAGGCAGTAGATGCCCAGGGTGATCAGCACGTTGTGGAGCAGGCCCACCACCGCGCCGATCGCGAACGAGAACTCGAAGCGGATGGTGATGTAGATGATCATGCCCACCAGCGAGAGGCCGAGGGCGATCAAGCCGCTGCGCTGCAGCTCCTTGCCCACCTGCGGGCCGACCGTGTCCTCTTGGACCAGCTTGAAGCCGTTGTCCGCGAACTGATCCGCCAGCACCTGCTGGGCGGTGGCGCCCTCCTCGGGACTGGCCACCTTCAGCGCCAGCACTTCGTTCTGCGCCTCGCCCACGCCGCTGCGCTGGTACTGGATGCCCGGATCGCGCACCCCCGCGCCGTTCAACGCGGTCCGCAGCGCGTCCGGCTCGGCTTTGTGCGTGAAGTCCAGCGTCAACTGCTGGCCCCCCGTGAAGTCCACGCCGAAATTTTCACGCCCGCGCCGGATCCCCACGAACAGCGATACCGCCAGCAACGCGAGCGACAGGACCGCCGCCACCTGGCGCTTGCCCATGAAGTTGATCCGGGTCTCCTTGACCCACTGCGTCATCTTCAGGTTGTGCAGCAGGTTTCGCTTCTCCAGCGCCTCGAACACCATGCGCGTCACGACCACCGACGTGTACATGCTCGCCACGATGCCCGCGCTCAGCGTGATCGCGAAGCCCTTGACGGGGCCCGATCCCTGCCAGAACAGGATCACGGCCGTCAGCAGCGTCGTCAGGTTCGAGTCGAAAATGGTGGAAAACGCCTTTTCATAGCCGGCGGAGAGCGCGGCGCCGAAGCGCTTGCCCGTCCGCATTTCCTCGCGGATGCGCTCGAAGATCAGCACGTTGGCGTCCACCGCCATGCCCACCGTCAGCACGATGCCGGCGATGCCCGGCAGCGTCAGCACCGGCAGGCTCACCCCCGAGCCGCCCATCCCCGCCCCGCCGATCAAGCCGAAGAAGCCCGCGGTGACGATCATGCCCAGCGGCAGCAGGATCAGGTTCAGCACCAGCGCCAGCACCGCCACGATGCCCGCGAAATGGTAGTAGATCGCCATGAAGATCGCCACGGCCACGAAACCGATCACGGCGGCTTCCTTGCCGCTTTGGATGGAGTCCACGCCCAACGTCGGATCCACGGTGCGCTCCTCGATCACGCGCAGGGGGGCCGGCAGCGCGCCCGCCCGCAGCACCAGCGCCAGATCGCTCGCCTCTTCCAGCGAGAAGCTGCCTTCGATGACCGCTTCCCCGCCGGGGATCGAGGTCCGGATGTACGGGGCCGAATACAGCGTGCCGTCGAGCACGATGCCCAGATGGCGGCGCCCATTGGGGTCGGGGTTCTTCGCCCCCCCCGGCGCATGGTCGGCCGTCACCTTCGCGAAGATCTTGCGCCCTTTCGAGTCGAAGGATATCTGCACCACCTTCTGGCCGAACTGCTGGTAGTCCACGCTGGCCGACTTGAGGCTGTCGCCCGTCAGCTCCGCCTTGCGGCCCACGTAGTACGGACGGAAATATTCCTTCTTGTCGATCGTTTCCCGCTCGAGCAGGAGGTCGTAGCCGGCTTTTTCCTCGAACCGGCGCAGCATCGCGCGCTCGGCTTCGGAGGGCGGCGGCCCCTTGCGGACCCAGAAATCGCCATTCCCGTTCCGGGGCATCGACACGATCTCATAGCCGGCCGGCACTTTGCGGTCCTGAAACAGGTTCTGGATCAATTCGTCGTTCTTGGGATGCACCATCCGGAATTCCAGGAACGCCGCCTTGCGGATGTTCTCCGAGGCGCGGATCCGGTCCTCGGCCTTCATGCCGGGGATCTGCACCACGACGCGCCGCTCGCCGTCCGGATAGATGTTCGGCTCGGCCACGCCCATCGAATCCACGCGGTTGCGGATGACCTCCAGCGCGCGGTCCCGCGCATCCGCCACGGAGCCTTCCAGCCCTTGGGAGTCGTCGATTTCCAGCGTGTAGCTCGTCCCGCCCTGCAGGTCCAAGCCCAGCTTGATTTTCTCCTTCAGCGGCGTGACGAGCGCCACGCTCCAGGCCGTCGCCACCACCAAGATCAGCCATTTCCAGATTGATGCCTTCATATTCCTCTGTTTCCCGTTGTCTGCCCCGGCGGAAGCCGCCGGAAATCCCGCCTCGGCCCTCGAAACCTCAGGCCGGCGCGTCCTTGTCCGCCACTTCGCCCTTCTCCAGCACCTGCGAGACCGCGCTGCGCACGATCTCCACCTTCACGCCATCGGCGATCTTCACGATCAGCGTCTTGTCCTTCACGTTCGCCACCACGCCCAGCAGGCCGCCGGCGAAGAGGACCCGGTCGCCCGTCTTGACGGCGCCCAGCAGCGCCTGGCGCTCCTTCTCGCGCCGCTTCTGCGGACGGATCAGCATGAAATAGAACAGCCCCGCCATGAGGCCCAGCCACACGAACATGAACACGCTCGACTGCTGCGAGCCGCCGCCCGGAGGGGCGCCCATCGCCAAAATCGCCGGTAAATTCATCTTTTCCTCACTCCTCTCGCGGGTCGCCCGCGCCTGTCACCTCTTGCCGCTCCTCGCTCGTCGGCGGCGGCTGCCGGTCCCGCCCCGGCCCGTACACCCGGGCCGTTTCCGCGCGGAACGCTTCGAAACTTCCGCCCCGAATGCTCTCCCGCATCCGGGCGATAAACTCAAAATACGCGTGCATGTTGTGCAGCGCCGTCAGGCGGATCCCGAGGATCTCGCCCACGTTCAGCAGGTGCCGCACGTAGCCCCGGCTGAACCGCCGGCACGCCGGACACGCGCACCCGTCCTCCAGCGGACGGTCGTCCAGCCGGTGCGCCGCCGCCCGCACCGAATACCGCCCGTTGCGCGTGAACACCGTCCCGTGCCGCGCCAGCCGCGTGGGCATCACGCAGTCGAACATGTCCACGCCGCACGCCACCGACTCGGCCATCTGCCCGAACTGGCCGACGCCCATCAAATAGCGCGGACGCTCCCGCGGCAGGAGATCCACCGTCATCCGCACGCCCGGCAGGATCAGGTCCTCCGGCTCGCCCACGCTGACCCCGCCGATGGCGAACCCATCGAACGCGCCGAGCGCGACCAAGCCCTTGGCGCAGCGCTCCCGCAATTCCGGGTACACGCCGCCCTGGACGATGCCGAACACCAACTGCCCCGCGGCCCGGGGCTGTTGGGCACAGTTGGCCGCCCACGATAGGGTGCGGTCCACCGCTTGGCAAGCGTATTCCGGAGTGCACGGACACGGCGGACACTCGTCGAAAACCATCGCGATGTCCGATCCCAGCGTCTTCTGGATCGCCATGCTCTCCTTCGGCCCCATGAACATCTTCGTCCCGTCCACGTGCGACTGGAACCAGACCCCGTCCTGGGTCATCTGCCGCAGCTTCGTCAGGCTGAACACCTGATAGCCCCCGCTATCCGTCAAAATCGCCCGTTTCCAATCCGCAAAGCGGTGCAGCCCCCCGAACTTCTCCATCACTTCCATCCCCGGCCGCACGTTCAGGTGATAGGTGTTCCCCAGCAAGATCTGGCAGTTCAGGTCTTCCAACTCCCACGGCGCCATCGACTTCACCGTCGCCTGCGTCCCCACCGGCATGAACACCGGCGTGTCCACCGGCCCGTGCGCCGTCCACAGCCGTCCCAGCCGCGCCTTCGAGCGCGGATCTTCGTGCAAAACCTCGAATGTCCCGATTTCCGGCATGAAGGGCGCACTCTACCCCCCCTCCCCCTCCCCTGTCGAGGATTTCAGCGCTTTCCAGCCCTTTCCCGCGTCCGCCCACCGGACGCCCGACCGCCTCCCACCCGCCGCTCCGCAGCCCCCCCCCTGCGTTTGCTCGCGGCTCAAGCCCCCAAAACCCATTTTTTGACTAAAAATTACTATTTTTCGACAATTTTTGACATTTTTCGCGTTTGGGTGGCTCCAAAAAGCCCCATCGAGCGGATTTTGATCCGTTTTTCGTCTTCCATTCGCATTTTTCCGCAAATCCAGAGCGATTGAGATGACATTCCGCCCCTCCCATGCTACATTTTGTCCATCAAACCTGCGGAAGCCCCTCGGCTCCCCGTGGAAACCATACCGAAAAACAGAAAGGATCCCCCCTATGATCAGCAAGAAAATGGCGAAGGAAATCAACGCCCAGATCAACCGCGAATTCTTCTCCGCCTTCCTCTATCTCGCCATGGCCAACGACGCCA
Source organism: Opitutia bacterium (assembly GCA_009928955.1). GTDB lineage: Bacteria > Verrucomicrobiota > Kiritimatiellia > CAIQIC01 > Lenti-01 > Lenti-01. The sequence continues at coordinate 9,417 of SABN01000006.1, forward strand.
TCGACAAGGGCTATGCCGGCACCTACAAGTGGATGAGCCTCCAGTTCAAGGAAGAGCAGGAGCACGCCCTCAAGTTCGCCAAGTATGTCCAAGACCAAGGCCACAAGGTCGACCTCGCCGCCATGGCCGCCCCCAAGAAGGTCTGGAAGAGCATCCTCGACATGTTCCAGGACGCCCTCGCCCACGAAAAGAAGGTCACCGCTTGGATCTACGGCCTGAACACCCTCGCCATCAAGGAAAAGGACTACGCCACCCAGAGCATGCTCCGCTGGTTCATCGACGAGCAGGTTGAAGAAGAAGCCAACTGCAACGAGGCCATCAGCGCCCTCCAACTCAACGCCGCCAGCGCCACCGCCACCTACATGGTCGACCGCCAGATCGGCAAGCGCGGCGCGAGCTGATCGCGCGCCTCGCCCACCGGCGGGAGGCCTCGGCCTCCCGCCTTTTCCATGCCCCCCCCCCATTCTTTGTTTTTCTCCCCCGCCCCGGCCTCCCGCGGCATTTTTCACGGCGGATTATCGAGTTTTCCCGTTTCTGACGCCATTTTCGTCGTTTTTTGGCTGTTTTTTATCGTTTTCCGTATTTATTTTCTGAAATTCTCATTTTTTTGCCGCCGGGAGCCCCCCATCTGCCATTGACCCCTCCTCCGGCGGCTTTTATAAGGAATGGGCAATGAATGTTTCCGTTTTCTTTTTGGCGGGCTTCGCCGGCTTCCTGCTGATTTGGATGTGCATCTCCGCCGCGCTCCTGCTGCTGGGCGCGAAAATCGCCCACATCGCCAGCCGGTCCTACGGCAAAGCCTTGGCCGCGACCGTGCTCAGCGGACTGATCACGTACGCCCTGGCCTTCCTTCTCAAAACAACTCCGCTCCTCAGCGCGCTGCTGGGAGCCGTGGGCGGTCTCCTGGTCACCGCGCTCCTGATGATTCCCATCTTCAAAACCACGCCGGGACGCGCCTGCGCGGCGGCCGCGCTGGCCGCCGGCCTCACGGTTGCCGCCGTGGTTCCACTCGCCATGGTCACCGCCATCGTCCTGCCCGCCTTCGGGAAGGCCCACGCGACCGCCGCGCTGACGCAGGCCGTCTCCAACGGCCACAACATCTATCTCTGCGCGTTTGCGAACCAAATCAACAGTTCGGTCTTGGGCGACGACGGAAACCTGCCCTTCCCCAAGGTCGGCCAGTACGACACCTCCACGGAATTCTTCATCGATCTGGTGGAATCCGGCAGGATGAACGTGGGCTATGACTATTTCGCCGCCCGCGGAATTCCCGGAGCCAAATCCACCAACTCCGCGGATTTCAACGCCGAGAACAATGCCTGGTGCGTCGTCCTCGGCCTCGAAGATGCCCCTGATGGCACGCCGTTCATGTTCACCCGAAACTATGCTCCCGCTGCCTTGCAAGCGGGCGACGATCCCATCGTGCTGACCGATCAACCGCCGTTCGGGAAAGACGGCCTCGCGGTCGTGCTGAAGAACGGCGCGGCTTTCTACCTGAAGCAAGATCGACTGAAAAACTCCTTGTTCAACCCCGCCCAAACCCCGTCCGGCACCAACCTCGTGATCCTCCGCCCCTGATCCCCCTTCCCCACCAAATGCCACCTCCTGTTTTCCTGCTACAATGCTCCCTGCATTGGATTGTTTTTTCCGCCCCCACCTCCGCCTGCCCCGCCGGTTCCCGGCGTTGACTTGTGCGACCCCCTTGGCATGATGGGGCCATGCGCAACCCTTGCCGTTGGCCCCGTTGGGCGGCGATCCTTTTCCTGTTGGCGGCCGCGCCCGGCGCGGCCCGCGCCCAAACCGCCCTCCAGGTCCTGACCTTCAACCTGCGCTACGCCTCCGCCTCCGATGGCGACAACGCGTGGAGCCACGCCAACCAAGCCCCCCAGCGCCGCGAAGTGGCCGTCCGCGTCATCTCCCACCGGAACCCCGACCTCATCGGCTTCCAGGAGGGCGAAGACGCCCAGCTCGACTACCTCGCCGCCCAACTCCCCGCCTACGCCTTCGAACGCCAGCGCCCCAGCGGCGGCGGCGGCGCCGAATACGCCGCCTTCGCCTATAGGACCAACCGCCTCGAACTGCTCGATCGCGATGTCTTCTCCCTCGGTCCCGCCCCCGGCGGCGGGTACTGGAACAACACCCCCGGCACCCATTTCAACCCCTATGTCTATTTCTCCGGAATGGGGCTCGCGTTCCCCCGCCTCGCCCTCTGGGGACGCTTCCGCTGGCGCGCCACCGGCCGGGAGTTCCTCTTCACCACCACCCACTTCGATTTCAACAACGATCCCCAGGTCGGCAGCGCCCGCCTCATCGTCGACAACATCCAGGCCCGCAACGACCGCATGCCCGCCTCCCCTCTCGCCATCGTCGCCGGCGATTTCAATTCCACCCAGGCGGACGACGATTGGAAGCTGTTCACCGGCGCCTACGCCCACGGCGGCGTCGTTGGCGACTTCACCGACAGCTGGTGGCAGGTCCACGGCACCTGGACCGACTCCGGCACCCTCCACGGCTTCGCCGGCGGCTCCCAGCCCGCCTCCGACCGCATCGACTGGATCCTCCACCGCGGCGGCTTCACCGCCACGCAGGCCGTCATCGTCACCGATTCCGCCCTCGCCACCAACCTCACCACCCACGCCACCCGCACCCAATATCCCTCCGACCACTATCCGGTCCTCGCCTCCCTCCAGTGGCCCCCGGCCGCCTCCGACACCGACCGCGACGGACTCCCCGACGCCCTCGAACTCTCCCGCGCCGGCTCCCTCCCCGCCGATCCCGATTCCGACGACGACGGGCTCCTCGACGGCCAGGAAGATTTGAACGGCAATGGTTCCGTCGATGGCGGCGAAACCGACGCGCTCGCATCCGGCGACACCCAGCTGCCGACCGACATCCGCAACCACTCCATGAACGGCGTGCGCGACTACGCCGCCGCGCGGATCGCCGAGCATGGCCTCGAACTCCATGCCTCCTTCGACGGCCGCCATCTCTACGTCGCCACCCAAGATGCCGGCGAGGGCAGCGACCATTTCGTCTTCGTGACCACCAACCCCGCCGCCTCCGTTTCCGCTCCGTGGGCCAAGTCCGGCCAGGTCGCGCCGTGGATCGCCTTCCTCGCCGATGAAAACGATTCGGATTTCTGCGGCTGGTTCGATGCCTCCGGCTCCCGGATCACCGACCTTTCCCTCGCCCGCGCCGTCACCTATTTCGAAAACGGCGGACGCCTCGAAGGCGTGATCGACCTCGCCCAGATCCTCGGCGCCGGCTTCACGAACGTCTTCTTTATCGCCGCCGCCCCCTATGGCACCGCCGATGGCGGCGCCCTCGTCCCCGCCGCCCAAGTCCCCGCGGGCAACGGCGACGGCCATCTCACCGGCCCCGGCGAATTCGCCCGGTTGGCCCCCGGCGACGCCGACGCCGACGGCCTCAACGATTCCGCCGACCCCGACGCCGACGGCGACGGACTCAATGATGCCTGGGCCGCCCGGCTCGGCCTCTCCGGAGGCGGGGGCGACGACGATTTCGACGGCGCCTCCAACCTCCAGGAATACCGCGCCGGCACCCACCCCACGGATCCCGCCTCCGTCTTCCGCCTGGTCGGCCTCACTTCCACCGGCGTCCTCTCCACCGCCGTCCATGGCCATGCCTATGTCCTGGAAATCTCCACCAACCGGTCGTCCTGGTCCGCCATCGCCACCAACGACGCCCCCGCCGATTTCCCGGAATCCACCCTCCACACCCCGTGGCTCCCGGCCTCCTCCGCCTGGCTCCGCCTCCGCCTCGCCCCCTGAAGCCGCGCTTTACTTCTTCGGTTCTTCCCCGCCGGGCCCCGCATAGTCCGGATCCAGCGCTTCGTTCAGCAGATGCGCCAGCCGCACGCCCGCCTTCTGCAGCTGCTCCTTCGCCATCGGCAACCGCGCGTCGATGTAGTTCTCGCTCGTCAGATCCATCCCCGGCCCCGTCCATTTGAACGGCAGGCTCTCGCCGTCGGCCCAGCGATAGGCCTCCTTCCGCGCCCGCCAATAGCTGTCGATGGCCCAGTTCAGCGGCTTCCCTTGGCTCCACTTCTGCGCCTGCCCCGGCGCGATCTCCCCGTCCAGCTCCCGGGCCACCGTCCGAGCCCGGCGCCCAGCCATCAGTTCGTAGACCATGGCTCCGTCCCAGACGCTGTGGATGCTCTCGGCATAATCCATCTGCGTGCCGGGACCGAAGGAATAATTCCGGCCCCGGAACGAATGGACGGGAATCATGTTCCCGCCCATGTCGCCATAGCGGTAGGCGCAATGGAGCGGCTGGTGCATGTCGCCGGTGAAATGCACCAGGAACCGCAGCGCATCCAGCCGACGCTCCGCCGACGCGTTCTTCCCGGCCAGCTCTTTCTGCCAGCGCCCGACCTGCGTCACGATGTCCTGCCCGTGCCCGGGCGGCTTCAGCTCGAAGTCGTCGTCGTACTTCTCCGTCACGTTGAATTCGACGAAGTGCCACTGGCCGTTGTGGGGATAGAGGTTCTCGTATTCCTGCGTGCCGCGGATGATGTCCGGCCAGCTCGCCACCTCGTATTCGCCCAGCGTCTTCTCCCCGAGGATCGCCTTGACCTGCCGCTTCGCGCGCGGCGTCAAGCGGCGCAGGGCGATGTCCGCCACGATCTCGTGCCCCTCCGGACTCCAGGCCAAGGCCGGACGCGGCCCGACCGCCCCCCCCAAGGTCAGGATCGAAATCAACAAGATCTGCAATGCCGCGTTTTTCATGGTAGACTCCTCTCGGAAACCGCCCAAGCTACGCCACGATCCCGGCCGCGTCAACCCGCCCCCCCGGGTCCCGCCACCGGACTTTTTTCGCTGGCCGGGAAAATATCCGTGTCCTCCTGCCCCGTTTGGAGGTAGACTGCTTGGAATCGTTGGCCCGGAAAGAGGATGCTGGATATGTGGCGCAAAACATGGATCGGGGAGCTCGCGGCCCTGTGGATCGGCCTGTCGGCCTGTCTCGCGGGCCCCGGACCCTTGACCGAACGCATCGGCCCCGACCGCGCGTTCGATTTCCACCTCCAGGACGGCTGGTTCTACTACGCCAATCTCGAAGACCAGCAACGCCTCTACCGCATCCGCCCCGACGGCTCCTCCCGCGAACGCCTGTCCGACCTGCCCCGCGCCACCTTGCTCGGCTTCGATGGCCCGGCCATCTATTTCGGAGTCTTCCAGCATGAGAACGACTCCTCCCATGATTTCACCATCAACGGGATCTACCGGATCCCCGCCGCCGGCGCTCCCGCCAAAAAATTGGCCAAAACCTCCATCTCCCGCGGGCAGCCCGGCTTCATCGCCGCCGGAAATTTCATCTACTACAACGGCGGATCCCCGGAACAGCCCACCGCCGCGCGCTTGAACCTGGCGGCCAAGAAGTTCAACGCCCTCTTCCCCGCCCCCATCCAGCAGATCGAACGCGGCCCCGACGGGTCGGTCTACCTCAGCCGCGAAGGCGACCGCGGCGGCATCGAACGCTGGAACCCCGGCGCCAAGGCGCCCGTCCGGATCTTCTCCGAACCCGTGCAGGAATTCGCCGTCAAGGGCGACTGGATCTATTTCACCAGCGCCCGCGACAGCGCCCCCTCCACGCGCTCGAAAACCGGCCGGCTCTACCGCATCCCCGCCGCCGGCGGCGCGCCGACCCGGCTCGACGCCGGCGGAAGCTTCGGCCTCCAGATCGTCGGCGGCTGGCTCTACTTCACCCAAGGGAAAGGCGGACCGCTGTGCCGCGCCCGCACCGATGGATCGGAAATCGAGACCCTCCACGACGGGCCGGTGTTCTGGCCCAAGCTCTCGAAAGACTGGATCTATTTCACCCTGGGCAGCCCCCTGAAGGCTTCCGGCAGCAAGCTCTGCCGGGTCCGTCACGATGGCTCGGACCGGCAGGTGCTCGCGAAATCCCGTGCCCGCTTCGTCGCCGCCGATGCGCGCGGCGCCTGCTACATGACCGTCTACGACAACACCCTCTTCCGCCTCATCCCCCCGCCCGCTGCGGGAGAAAGGACCCGCCTGTGAACGTCGCCATCCTCGGTGCCAGCAACAAACCCGAACGCTACAGCCACCAGGCCGTCGTCCTCCTCGCCCAGAAAGACCACGCCGTCTTCCCCGTCAACCCCGCCCTCCCCGAAATCGACGGGCATCGCGTGTTCCCGCGCCTGGCCGACGTCCCCGCCCCCCTGCATACCGTCACGCTGTACGTCTCCCCCTCCCTCTCCACGGGCATGGCCGACGCCCTCCTCGCCGCCAAGCCTCAGCGCGTCATCTTCAACCCCGGCACCGAAAATCCGGAGTTGGAAGAAAAGTTGGCCGCCGCCGGCATCGCCGTCGTCCACGCCTGCACCCTCGTGCTGCTCCGCACCGGGCAGTTCTAAGGTCTTGCATCCCCGGCCCGGCTGCCCGATCATCGATCGATCATGAAGGAGGCGCGATGAACCCCGTTTGGATGGCGATGGGCCTCACCCTCTTCGCCGGCATGGCCACCGGCGTCGGCAGCATCATCGCGTTCACCGCCCAGCGCACCAACTACCGCTTCCTTTCGGTGGCCACCGGCTTCTCCGCCGGCGTGATGCTCTACGTCTCGTTCGTCGAGATCTTCTTCAAAGGCGCCCAGGCCCTCGCCGAACGCTATGGCGCATACTGGGGCAACTGGATCAACGCCGGCTCGTTTTTCGGCGGAATGCTGCTGATCGGACTCATCGACAACCTCATCCCCGCCGCCGAGAATCCGCATGAAACCCATGCGGAGGAGGAAACCCGTCCGCTGCACGACCCCTCGGCCCCGCTGCCGGATTTCGACGCGGTGGATGCGACCGTGCCCAAGGAAAGGGAACTCGGCGTCCACGACCACGCCCACCACCACCACAAGTTGATGCGCATGGGCCTGTTCACCGCGCTGGCGATCACCATCCACAACTTCCCGGAAGGCATCGCCACGTTCCTCGCCGCCCTGCACGACCCCGGCTTGGGACTCGCCATCGCCGTCGCCATCGCCCTCCACAACATCCCCGAAGGCATCAGCGTCTCCGTCCCGATCTTCTACGCCACCGGCAACCGCCACAAGGCCTTTCTCTACTCCTTCCTCAGCGGCCTCGCCGAACCGGTCGGCGCCGGCATCGCCTATCTGGCCCTCCGCCTGTTCTGGGGCGGATCCAACGGGGGCATTCCCCCTCAGGTCATGGGCATCCTCTTCGGCGGCGTCGCCGGCATCATGGTCTACATCAGCGTCGACGAACTCCTCCCCACCAGCCGCGCCTACGGCAAGGGCCACGACAGCCTCCTCGGCCTCGTCGGCGGCATGGTGGTCATGGCGCTGAGCCTCCTGCTGATGCAATAGCCGCGCCACCCCCGAGTTCGTCGCCGGCGCCCCCTGCTATTCCAACCCGCGATCCTCCAGATCGCCTTCCTCCAAGCCGAGGTAGTGCCCCAGTTCGTGGAAGTACGTCACGCGGACTTCCTCGCGGAACAGTTCCTCGTCGCCCTCCGCGTAGTCCCACAGGTTGTCCAGAAACAGCAGGATTTCCGGCGGCAGCGGATCGCCGCTCTCCGCGCCCTCCGCGCGGTTCGGCCCCACGAACAGCCCCAGCAGATCCGGATCGAGGCCATCCTCGCGCACCATCGCCTTCGTCGGCCGCGCCTGGTAGATCACCGGCACCTCCGCCGCAGGTTCCGCCATCTCCGGCGGCAACTCGCGCCGCAGCGCCGCCACCGCCTGCTTCGCCCTCCGTTCCAGTTCCGCCAGGTTCATGCTCCCCATTCTGCGCGACGCCCCCCCGAAATCCAAGGTTTTCCACGCCATGGAAAAGTTTTCCGGAATTTTTCCACACAATGGAAAACTTTTCCCACGGTGTGGAAAACCGTCCGGCAGCGGCGGAACGCCGCGGGGCGAAGGGTCGATTTCGGATTTCGCTTATACGCATATGCGTATATTCATATAAATCGATCCAGCGGATCCGGCTGGGGGCATCGCGCCGGATTCGTGGCCCCATTGCGCACCGACCGGCCCCGGCAGAAAACCGCACAGCGCCCCCCCCGGGGGGCCTTCTCCGAGAAAATCCATCGAAATGCCGGCCGCCATCCGGTAGGATGCCTCCAAAGAACCCGATGCGGACCGAACGACTCATCCGATGGACCCTGATCGGCCTGCTGGCCGCGACCCGCTTGGCCGCAGCGGCCGTCCGGCTCGAGATCGAAGGCGTCTCCGGCGAACTGCGCGACAACGTGCGCCTGTTCGTCGGCGAGCCGCCGGGCGACGATCCCCTCGTCGTCCGCCGCCACGCCGAAGGCGCCGCCGACCGGGCGCGCGCCGCCCTCGAGGCGCTCGGCCACTACGAGGCGTCCGTCCGCGTCGCGGCCCGCCGCGAAGGCGATGTCCGCATCCTCCGCATCGACGTCGAGCCCGGCGGACCCGTGCGGCTGGATGCCGTGGAGATGGTCGTCGAGGGCGAAGCCATTGGGGATCCGGCTTTCGCCGACCTTTTGGCCCGCTTGCCGCTGAAGCCGGGCGACGTCCTCCACCATGGACGCTACGAAGAGGCCAAACGCTCGATCGAAAACCTCGCGCGCGCGCGCGGATACTTCGACGGCCGGTTCGCCGAAAGCACCCTGCGCATCCGCCGGGGCGACCGGCAGGCCGACGTCGTCCTGCGCTGCGATTCCGGGAACCGCTTCCGCTTCGGCCCCGTGCGCCTGTCGCCCACCCCGCTTTCCGAAAAGCTGCTCCGCCGCCTGGTGCCGTTCCAGGAAGGCGACCCCTATTCCGCCGAACGCGTCTCCGCCCTGCATCTCAATCTCCTCCGCAGCGGCTATTTCGACGAGATCCGCATCCTGCCGCGGCCCGAAGAGGCCGGGGAAAACGAGACCGTTCCCGTCGACGCCAAGCTCGTCGCCGCCTCCCGCAACCGCGTCAGCCTCGGCGTCGGGGCCGCCACCGACGTCGGCCCCCGCCTCCGGCTCGAATGGACCCGCCCCTGGATGAACCGCCGCGGGCATTCGGCCGTCCTCAAGAACGAGCTGTCCCTCGTTCGCCAGGACCTGTCCGCGCAGTATTCCATCCCCCTGAATCCGCCGCTCGCCCACCAACTGCAGTTCACCGGCGGCTGGCAACGCGAGGACATCGAAGATACCGACCGCGAAACGTGGTCCGCCGGCATCCAGCGGCGGCGACTCTACGACAGCGGCTGGCAGCAAAACCTTTTTCTCCGCTGGGAGCAGGAGCGGTTCACGCAGGCCGATGTGCACGATACCACCACGCTGACCCTCCCCGGCCTCAGCCTCGGCCGCACCCGCCGGACCGGCGGCATCCATCCCATCCGCGGCGACCGCCTCTCCGGCCTCTTCGAGACCGCGCACCCGGATTTCTTCTCCGACATCCGCCTCGCCCGGGTGCTCCTGCAGGCCAAGCGCCTCGATTCCCGGGGCCCCCATCGCCTGTTGGGACGCATCGAGTACGGGGCGCTCAACACCGAAGACTTCGACCGCACGCCGCCGTCGCTGCGTTTCTTCGCCGGCGGCGACCAGAGCGTCCGCGGCTTCGGCTACCAAACGCTTTCGCCGCGCAACGCGGAGGGCGAGTTCGTCGGCGGCCGCTACCTGCTGACCGGCAGCCTCGAATACAACTACGAATTCCTCCGCCGCTGGCGCATCGCCGCCTTCTTCGACGCCGGAAACGCCTCCGCCGACAGCCGCTTCTCCGACGGCTTCGCACAGGGCGCCGGCTTCGGCGTCCGCTGGCTCTCGCCGCTCGCCCCCCTCAAGCTCGATTTCGCCTGGGGCGTCAGCGAATCTGATCCCCCCTTCCGCGTCCACTTCTCGATGGGATCCGAACTGTGAACCCGAAGCCCGCATCCCGGCTCCGACGCCGAACGATCCGTGGAATCGCCGCGATCTTGGCTCTGGCGCTGCTGGCCGGGGCCGCCGGCGCATTCCTGCTGCGCAGCGCCGCCGGCGCGCGCTGGCTCGCTGCGCGGCTCGCCGCCCGCGAACCTCGTTTCGCCGGACAGGTCGCCGGCGGCTCCCTCTGGAACGGGCTTCGCCTGCGCGACCTGTCGTGGCGCGACGGCGCCGGCCGGTTCTCGCTCGATTCCTTCGAGGCGGCCTGGTCCCTCGCCTTCTGGCCCCGGCCTTCCATCCGCATCCAGCGCCTCCGCGCCGACGGCTTGCAGATCGAAACCACCGCCGCGGATTCCCCCGCGCCCGCGGATTCCGCGCCCTTCCGCTTGCCGGTGGATCTCTCCTTCGCCGACATCCGCTTGCGCGATGCCCGCGCCCGTTTCGGCGCAACCGAAATCGTCCTCGGCGAAGCCCGCCTCGATGGCCGCCTCCGCGGATCCACTCTCGACCTGCTCGATGTCCGCTGGCGCGATTTCGATTGGCGCGACAGTTCCCCGGAGATCCAGCCCCCTCCGCCGCCGCTGGCGTGGAACGAAGCCCTTGATCCCTCCCGCCGAAGCGCCGGCGAACTTCCGGATCTCCACCTCCCGCTGGACGTCCGCGTCCAATCCTTCGACCTCGAACGCGCCGCGCTGGATTTCGGCGGGGAAACCCAGCGCATCGCCTCCCTGCGCTTTTCCGCTGATTGGATCGGCGACATTCTGACGATCCGCCGGTTCCATCTCAACCACGAACGGGGACAGGTCGAGGCCACGGGCACCCTCCGCCCAAGCGGCGACTACCCCGTGGACCTCGCCATCCGCGTCTACAGCGATCGCCTGTGGCCACCGCACGAATGGTCCCTCGATCTGGCGCTCTCCAACCGCCTGGCGGATCTCGCCTTCGCCGCACACCTCGCCGGCCCTTGGATGCTCGACGCCCGCGGCGAGATCCAGCCGCTCGATCCGCGCCTGCCCGTGCAGGCCTCGTTGGCCTGGTCCCGCCTCGCCTGGCCGTTGACGAACGCCCCCGTCGCCGCATCGGAATCCGGACGCCTCGATCTGCGCGGCTCGCTCGAGTCCGTCGCGATCGATGCCGCAATGGATCTTTCCGGGGCGGACATCCCCGCGAGCCGCTGGAGCCTGCACGCCACCGCCGATCTGCGCCACCTCGCGATCGATCGGCTGGCCGGCGATGTCCTTGGCGGGTCGGTCCGCGCCGCCGGCGCGCTGTCCTGGACCAACGGCTTCGCCTGGCGTCTCGACGTCGACGGCGATTCCCTCGATGCCGCCCGGCTGCACCCCGAAATCCCCTCGCCCCTTGCCGGACGCCTGGCGACCGCCGGACGATGGACGGAGGACGGCTGGCAAACCGACGTCGCCATCGATTCCGCCATAGGCGAATGGCGCGGTTATCCGCTGGCGGCCAAAGGCCATCTCTCAGGCGCTTCCGCCGACGGATGGCGCACGCCGGACCTGCACGTCGCCGTCCGGGACAACGCCGTGCGGATCGCCGGTTCCTACTCGACTGAACTTGATCTGGCCGGCGAACTGGACCTGCGCAATCTCGCCCAACTCCTCCCGGACGCCGCCGGAAGCCTCGCGGGCCGCTGGTCCCTGCGCGGACCGCCGGAACGCCCCGACGCCACCGTCGCCGCGCAGGCCTCCGATCTCGCTTGGCGCGATCTCGTCCAGATCGGATCGGTCCGCTTGGAGGCGAGCGTCGCCGCGCTCGCCTTCGACGAGAGCCGCTTGGATCTCGACGTCGTCTCGATCGCCTTTCCCGCGCGGAACATCGCGATCGAATCCCTCCGGCTGGACGCCGACGGCACCCGCGCGCGGCACCGGGCCACGCTTCGCGCCAACGGCGCACCCGCCACTGGGTCATTCGCGCTCGACGGCGCGCTCGACGGACGCTCCCTCTCGTGGACCGGCCTGCTCGAACGCGCTGCGTTCGCCGTCGCCGGCATCGACTGGACGCTCGCCGAACCCCTGCCCCTGCGCTGGGATTCCGAAGCGCGGCGATTCACCGCCGCGCCCCACCGCTGGCGCCACGCCGAGGCGGAATGGCAGGCGACGGAACCGGTCGTGATCGGCGCGAACGGCGCGGTGCAGTTGCGATTGACCGGCTTCCCTCTCGACGAATTCCATCCGTGGCTGCCCGTCGACCTGCGCCTGCGCGGATTCCTCGATGCATCCGCCGGCGTCCGCTGGGCGGCGGAAGCGCCCCCGCAGGCGGAGGCGTCCATCGACCTCCGCGACGCCGGCGTCCACCTGATCGTCGCCGACGATATGTTCGTGGACGACGCCCCCCCGCTCGACGTCGCCTTCGAAACCGTCGCGCTCCGCGCTCGGCTCGTCGGCACGAATCTGTCCGCCCGCTTCGATCTCGCCGCCCCCGGCCTCGGCGCCGCCCGCGCTGAAACCGCCGGGATCCTTTCCGCGGACCGCGAATGCTCGGATTGGACCGGCCAAGTGGATGTCCATTCGCTCAAGCTCGACGTCGCCCAGCCGTTCCTCTCGGAGCTGCGCACGCTGTCGGGCGAAGTCGATGCCGCCCTCCGCTTGTCGGGCAATCCCCGCCGCCCGCTCCTGCACGGCACGCTGGCGCTGACGAACGGCACGGTCGAGCCGGCGGCGTTCCCCGTCACGCTGGGCGACATCCATCTGCAAGGCGAATTCCTCGGAGATCGCGCCGAGTGGAGCGGCGGCTTCCGCAGCGGCGCCGGCCTCGCCACGCTCCAAGGCGAGGCGGGCCTCGCGGACGCCGGCTGGCGCGCGCAGTTGCATCTGGTCGGCGAGCGGCTCGAACTGGCCTACGGCACGCTCGCCATTCTGCAGGCCAGCCCCGACCTGCGTCTCCACGCCACGCCCGACACGCTCGCAATCAAGGGGACCATCCGGATCCCGAAAGCCGACATCGCGATCCAGTCGCTGCCCGAATCCGCCGTGCGCACCTCCGTCGACGCGGTCGTCGTCGACCGGCCTGCCGACGCGACCCCTCCGGCCGGCGAAACCGCTCCCGCCGACCGGCTCCGCGCCATTCAGATCGACCTCCAACTCGGCGATCAGGTCTCCCTCGGCGGCCGCGGCATCACCGGCCGCCTCGCAGGAACGCTGCGCCTCCGGCAGGACGGAACCGCCGCGCCGCAGGCCTTCGGCGAACTCCGCATCGAAGATGGCCGCTACCGCGCTTATGGACAGCGCCTCCAGATCCGGCAAGGACAGCTGATCTTCGCCGGACCCTTCGAACGGCCCAACCTCTCCATCGAGGCCATCCGCGAAATCCCCGCCCATTCGGTCGTCGCGGGGTTGCGCGTCGATGGCCCCCCCGACGCCCTGCAATCGAGCCTCTTCTCCGAGCCCGCGATGCCCGAAGAAGACGTCCTCGCCTACCTCGTGCTCGGCCGCCCGCTCGGCCGCGGCGAAGAAACCGATTCCAACGCCATGCTGGCCCGCGCCGCCCTCTCCCTCGGCATCTCCCGGAGCGGCGGCGTCGCCGCCTCCGCCGCCGAACGCCTCGGCATCGACCAGTTCCAGATCGACACCGCCGGCGACGGCGACGACACCCAGGTCGTCGTCAGCGGCATGGTGTCTTCGCGGCTGCAGCTTGGCTACGGCGTCGGCGTCTTCGTCCCCGCCAACACCCTGTCCCTGCGCTACCGCCTCGCCCGCGACCTCCACCTCGAAGCCGTCTCCGGCCTCGAAAGCGCCCTCGACCTCCTCTACACCTTCCGCTTCTGACCGCCTTCCCTGCCGCGGCCGCGCTTGCGTCCCTGCCGGATCCGGAAACGGCTTCAACTATCACTTATAATTATATGTGACAGTTCTGGAATCGGATCAGAGGATGAGCATGCAGTCGCCGTAGCTGAAAAAGCGGTAGCGTTCGCGAATGGCTTCGCGGTAGGCCTCGAGCACGAATTCGCGCCCCGCGAAGGCGCTGATCATCATGATCAGCGTTGATTTCGGCAAATGGAAATTGGTGACCATCGCGTCCACCATCCGGAAATCGAACGGCGGATAAATAAAGAGGTCCGTGCGCCCCTGCCCCGCGCCGAATCCTTCGGGACGCGCGGCGGCGCTCTCCAGCGTGCGCACGCTCGTCGTCCCCACGGCCACGACGCACCCGCCGGCGGCTTTCGCCGCCGCGACCTTTTCCGCCGTTTCTAATGGGATCCGCCAGCGCTCGAAATCCATTTTGTGCTCAGCGACGGTTTCGGCAGAAACCGGCCGGAAGGTGCCGATGCCGACGTGGAGCGTCACCGTCGCCTGGCCGACGCCCTGCGCGGCGAGGCGGTCGAGCACCTCGGGCGTGAAGTGCAGCCCGGCCGTCGGCGCGGCGACCGCCCCCGGCTCCCGCGCGAACACGGTCTGGTAGCGCACCTTGTCTTCGGCGCGCCGCCCGGGGTGCGCCTCCTTGCGCTGGATGTAGGGCGGCAGCGGCGTCTGCCCGATGCGGTCGAGCACCTCCAGCCACGGCGTCTGCGATTCCACGCGGATCTTCACTCGGCCGAGGTCGCCGTCCTCCAGCACCGTGGCCACGGCCAAATCCTCGTCGAGGATCACCTGCTCGCCGACCTTGGGACGGCGGCGGGAGCGCATCAGCGCGTCCCAAACGCCGGGCGCGATTTCCTCCAGCAGCAAAAACTCCACTTTCCCGCCGGTGCCCGCCTTGGCCTTGCGCCCGAAGACGCGCGCGGGGATCACGCGGGTGTCGTTCACCACCAGCAGGTCGCGCGGACGCAGATAGGCCGGCAGATCGGCGAAGGCGCGATGGCCGATCGTGCGCGCGGCGCGGTCCAGCACCATCATGCGGGCGCCGTCGCGGCGCGCGGGGGGCTCCTGGGCGATCAGCTCCAGAGGGAGGTCGTAGTCGAAATCGGAAGCCTTCATCGGCCCAGCAGCAGGCGGCGCTGGATCGCCATGCCCACGACCGCGGCGAGGAACGCGCCCAGCAGAACCAACCCGAGGCTCTTCAGCCAGCCGCCACCCTTGGATTCGGGCGCTTCTTCGGCGACGGCCTCGGGCAGATCTTCCCCTTGCGCTTCGTCATCGGCCGCCACGGCCGGGCCGGCGGCGGGAGCGACCGGCGCGACGGACGCGGACGCCGGCGGCGGCGCCGGGGCGCGGGAGGCATCCAGCAGGCCCCGGGCGAGCAGCTCGGTGGCCTTGGCGTCGCGCGCCTGCTTGGTCGCGCTGCCCATCACCACCGCGATGACCCGCGCGCCGTCGCGCTGGGCGGTCGCGGCGATGCAATATCCGCTGTCCCGGATCCACCCGGTCTTCAAGCCGTCGCAGCCCGGAACGTCGCCCAGCAGGCCGTTGTGGGTGCGCATTTCGAACGGCTTTTCGGGACGGAAGACGCGGAAAGTTTCAGCGGTGTACTTCACCGTCTCGGGATGGGCGGCGAGCAGCGCCTGGCAGAGCTTGGCGAAATCGCGGGGCGTGGTCATGTCCGGCCGCTGCCCTTCTCCCGGCGGCAGCCCGTGCGGCGACTGGAACTGCGTGATCGGCGACAGCCCCAGCTCCCGCGCCTTGTCGTTCATCATCCGGACGAACCCGTCCCGGGTCCCGGCCACGTGGATCGCCAGCGCCATGGCCGCGTCGTTCGCCGACTGGATCATCAGCGCATACAGCAACTCGTCGACCGTGAACCGTTCGCGGGGGTCCAGCCAGACCTGCGACCCGCCGATCTCCGCCGCCTCCTTCGTCACCTGCACCATGTCGTCGAGGCGGAGGCTCCCCTGCTGGACGCGGTCCAAAATGATGAACAAATCCATCAGCTTGAGCATGCTGGCCGGATAGCCGGGCCGGTCCGCCCCGTCCTCGAAGAGCACGTTGCCCGTGTGCGCGTCGATCGCGATGGCCCCCAGATACGGATCGCGCGAGATCGGCGCGCCCCGGGCCGCCGAAACCCAAAGGGAAGCCGCCACCAAGAGGAAGAGGAGTTTGTTCATGGGGACTTTCTAGCGGGAGCGCCCTGGAAAAGCAAGTGGAGAGAGGACCCGATGCCCCCCCCCCACAAGAGAATCCGCGGAAAATACCCGTTGCAGGACGAGGGAACGGGCGTCTCGGCAGCCCCTTCATGGCGGAGGAGGGCGGCGCGGAATCATTCCAGGTGAATGCGGTAGAGCCAAGGACCGGGACCGATGGCGGTGGAGTCCGTCCGCACGGTGAGCGGCTGGGTGGCGGCAATTGGCGCGGTGATCCACGACCATTCGCCCGTGACCAGCGAGGAAATCCGGCCCACCCGGTAGGTCTTGCCCGAGACGCTTTGCCAGCTCAAGACGAAGCCGGAGGATGGCTGGAACCGGACGTCCATCAGCGCGAGCGACGAATCGGGGTCTAGCGGATCGGTGCCGGCTGCCAGTTCGTCGGCGTTGGGCGAGCCATCGCCGTCGCTGTCGGGATCCAGCGGGTCATAGCCGTTTTGGAATTCCCAGAGGTTGTCTTTCCCGTTCTGATTCGGATCGCCCGTCGGGCCGTTGGTCAGGACGTTGAAGAAGACCCACTCCCACGCGTCGGGCAAGCCATCGGTGTCGGTGTCGGCTTCGGCCTGCGTGCCGGCGATCACGATGTTGGTCAGGCTGTCGTCGAGCTGGTAGCGGTAATCGATGCGCGCGCCGCCGCCAAAGACCGCCGCGCCCAGCCTCCCCGCCGCGTCGTATTCGAACGCCTGCGCCCCGGCGCGGCCGGCGCACGCGGCGATCGCAACGATCGTCAGAAGCATGATCCGCGCCCTATTCATCGAGAGTCTCCACAGCCTCCGGTGCCCAGTCGACAGATTCTTCCATGGCAGGGCTGTCTTCGGGCGACGGTTCGTTGGCGGTTGCGCCTTGATCACTGAACGATTCGGGCGCGGAGCGATCTCCATAATTCTTTGGAGTCCGGGGCGGCGGGCTGTCTCCGCACTTTGGCTGCAGCCACTTCTTTTCCGTTTCTTGGGCGCGACGCATGTTTTCTTCCTGCCCCGCTTCAATCATGTCCCAAACCTGGCCTGGAATGCCCAACAATCCTTTGCCGATGTCGAGGGCCCCATCTGTGAACTCCCCCTGCCATATATTGTACAAGCCTTTGCCGAAATCAAGGGCGTCCAGCCCGTTTGGATCGCTCCGGTCCACCGGGTTGCCCCGCGCGTAGGCGTAGAGATTCAGGTCGCCCAGATAGCCGATGGGGTCGGCGCTCAGGAACCGCCGCAGGCCGGCGTGGTAGAACCGGTTGCGCATGTAGTAGAACCCGTCGCCCGCGTCGAGGACGCCGAAGCGCCCGGCGAAGGTGAAAGGATTGCGGACCCGCGCGTAGGCAAAGCCAGGCCAACCGTAGGGCAAATGCCGGTACATTCCCGAGATCGCCCCGGTCTCATCGGTCAGGGCCACGACGTTGCCGTTGGCGTCGAAGTGATGGAACTGCCAGCCGTCGGCGGAATCCCACAGGGCCACCAGATCCATCTCCCGATAGAGATACATGGCGGTCAGTCGCTGCCGGACATCGGTTTCGAAGAGCAGCCGATCCGCGTGATCCCAATGCAGGTTCCGCGTCTCGCCGCCGCGCTCGATGCGCACGCAGCGGTTGAAGCCGTCGTAGGCAAATTCCGTCGTCTCGCCGCCGCGGTGGAGGGCGGTCAGGCGGTTGCCCGCGTCGTATTCGGCCGTCCAGTCGAACGGCGCGGGCACTCCGGCGACGTTGCCGTCGGCGTCCCATTGGGAGTTCGATCCATTGACCTGGTAGAGGCCTCCCTGGATGGTCATGCCGAGATTGTCCGGCGCCAACGGCACGTCCCACGGCATGAAACCGGCCGTTTTGAGCAGGTTCGTCGTCTCCCCGGCGGCATTGCGCCGAATGCCCAAGTCCAGCAGGATGCCCGCCGGTGTTTGATGCGCCAGATTGGTCATGCGCCCGGCCCGGTCGTAATGGAACTGGCTGCCGGTTCCGTTGGACCGCTGGATGGAGCGCGTGCGGCCGACGCCGTCGTAGGCGAAGGCCATGGCATGCGCGCCCCAGGCCATGTTCGTGATGCGGTCGCGGCTGTCGCGTTGGTAGGTCACCGTCGTACCGCCGGGATAGGCCATTGTTTCGATGCGCCGGGTCGGCGAACGGGTGAACCCCACCTCGCGGCCATCGCCGTAGCGGATGCTCATTACGTCGTCGCGCGCGTCGTGCGTCCACGCCGCGCGGCCCGCCGCTCCCGTCCAGTTCGTCAGCCGGCCGCCCCCATCGTAAGCGTAGGCATCCGTGCCGTCGGGGCGCTGGATTCCCAGCAGCAAGCCATCCGGATCATAGGTGCGGCGGATGGACTGGCCGCGGGCATTCACGCGGTGGATCAGGCGGTCCAAGGCGTCCCACTCGAAGCGGGAATAGACGGCCTGCCCCAAATAGCGGTTTGAAACCATGCGGTCGTTGGCGTCGTACTTGAAAAAGGCCGGCAGGGTGATCAGCATGCCGGGCTCCCCCACGTAGAACGCGTCGTGGGCGATGGAAACGAGGTTGCCGTTCGCGTCGTAGTCGCGGTAGGTGTTGGCGCCGGCCGCATCGCGGACGTTCTGGAGCCGGCCGGCCGGGTCGTAGGTGGCCGCGACGACGCGCCCGACCGGATCCACCGTGTTGGTCGGATTCCCGTTGCCGTCGTAGGCGGTTTCCGTGCGCCCCCCCGCCCCGTCCGTCCACGCGGTTTTCTCCAGCAGCGCATTGCGCTCGATCCGATTGGTGTGGCCGTTTTCGTCGATCACGGCGATCAACCCGCAGCAGTCGTATTCATAGCGCACGCCGGCGCCGTCCGGATGCACCCGCCGGGTCAGGCGGCGATTGGCGTCGCGTTCGAATTGCGTCACATGCCCGCGTTCGTCGGTGACGGCGACGGGGTCGATGCCCGCCTCGTCCCAGACGACGTCCACGGCCCGGCCGGCGGCATCCACGACGCGGACGGGCCGCCCGAAGGCGTTGTATTCGAAGCGCGTCACGCCCCCGGCGGGATTGGTCACGGCCGTCAACTGCCCCCGCGCGTCGTACCCCATCCCCGTCGCGCGTCCCGCCGGCGTCACGATGCGGACCGGATTGCCGCGCGCATCGCGCTCGATGCGCGTCACGCCGCCCAGCGCGTTGGTCACGTGGGTCGCCCGGTCTTGGCCGTCGTAGGCGAACGTCGTGCGCGCACCGTCGGGACGCGTCACGCTGGCAAGGTTGTGCCGGGCGTCATAGGTCCGGGCCGTGGCGAAACCGCGCGGATTGACCCCGTTGGTCGGAAAACCCCGATCGTCGTATTGATGGACGGTCGTTTGGCCGTTCTCGTCGCTTTCGGAAAGCAACAAGCCGTTGGCGGTGTTGTACCAGGACTGCTCCCCTTGGGCATCCTCGAAGCCGCCCTGCCGGTTTTCCAAACCGCCGGTCTGCAAGACCCGGTTGGTGCGGCCCAACGGATCCACCACGTGGCTCAGAATGGTTCGGCCGGCGTAGCGGTAGGCAAAAGCCCAACTCCGCCCTTCCGTGCTCATCTGGATGATGCGGTTTTCCCCGTCGTAGGCATAGGTCGTCACGTTCCCGGCCAGATCGCGAGTCTGCGTCAGATTGCCCGCGCCGTCGTAGCTGTACGCCAGATTTCCGCCGGTGGGCACGCGGACGTTGGTGCAGAGTCCGGCCGGGGAATAGGTCAGGTCCGCCGTGCGGCCCGCGGCATCCGTGATCCGGATCAGCCGGTTCGACGACCACGTGAACCGCACCGCGTTGCCGTTGCGATCCTCGATCGCCTGCAGCGGATAGCGCGTTCCGTAATCCGTCGATGGATAGACCAGCATGGGCGCCTCGAACAGATGGACCCGATCGGACGCCTTGTCGCGATAGCGGAAATAACGCATCAGGTTCGTGGTGAAGGCGGTCAATTCGTCGCGCAGCCCGGCGGAGGGGATATAGGCATCGCCGGTCCCGGTGTTGAAGGTGAACAAGGCGCGCCGCCCGTCGGGCAGGCAGACTTCTCGGCCGAACTGGTGCGTCACGAGGGGCGCGTCGCAGCTGAAGTCCCACCCGTTGCCGAACAGTCCGCGCTCCGAAGGATCGCCGCTGTGCGTGCGGGCCAGGCTCACGTCCGGCCCCAAGCCCTCCCAGGCGAAATCCACGTCCTGGATCACCGGCGCCAGCGTCGCCATGTTGACGCGGAAAACCGGCAGCCCCATCCTCGCGCAGCCCCCGCATCCGAACGGCGGCTTGCGGACGCTCGGCTGCAGCGGCGTCCAGGCCGTGCCGAAGCCCTTCACCCACGGCGCATCCGCCACGTCCTCGGTGCCATACACGTCGCTGAACGACCACACGAAGATCTGCACCCACTTCGTGGTCCCGCCCCGGCTTGGAGTGTTGGTGGGATTGCCCAGCCACTGGCCGAGAAACGACAGGCGCACGACGTTGCTGGCGGAATTGCGATAGAAAAACTCCTGATGGGCCAGCGACATCTCTCCCGGCGCATCCGGCCAGTTGGTGATGTTTTCATACCAGTTGGTCGCCACGTACGAATGGTACTCGTCCTGCCCGAACGACGGGATGCCGATGTTGACGCCCATCGCATAGGGCGCAAGTTGCCGGCCGCCATCCTCCAGCAAGGGCGACGGCGTCCAAGACGCCTCCACCGTGATCCGCTTGCCCTGCGTGAATTCCGTGGCGCAATGGATTTCCACGATGTCGCCCGACGTGAAGCGGTTCAGTTCCAAACCGGAAGTGGACCCGTTGATGTTCCACGTGAAGGTCTCGCCCGCCGCCTGCGTGGTGAGCGCCTCCGCCGGGGGCGGCGACAACCCCAGCCCGCACGCAAAAACCGCAAGGGAAAGGAGACCTTTCTTCATACAACCCTTGTAGCGGGGTCCCGCCCCAAAATCAAACGGGAATCGCAAAAGCCGGAAAATCAGAAACTGGCGACAACGGGCAACACATGTGATCATTGGATATTGAGATTTCTTTGCCCCCCGCGACCTTGGTTGAGGGACGCCGCGCCGTCGCGTCCGCGGCCCGCCGATCCCGGCAGCCCGGACGGCTCGATCGAATCCAGAACGGACCGGCGGCTTCCAGCCGCCGTTTTCCTCCGTTTCCCCGGTGGCAAGATGCCGCCAATCCGCTCCGAACAAAAATTCGCTCCTCCTGTTTTCCTGTTTCTTTTCCAGGCGGGCAACACGGAGGTTGCCCCTCCCAATGGCTGTTCACTTGATGATTGGATATTGAATATTGGTTGTTGGATATTGAATCTTCTCTTCTCTCTCAAGGCACTTCCACCTGGATCCGGTAATTCCGCTTGGCCGGCGGCGCGCTGCTGTCGCTCATGCCATCCACCCCGCCCACCCCGGGCCGCGGCTCCGTGCCCGGCACGTTGCTCCACGAGGCGCCGGCCAGCAGGTCGTCGGTGTATTGGAAAGTATAGACCCGCCCCGTGGACCCCGGCTGGAACTGCACCGTCAGCGGCGGTCCGTTGGAAATGGACAGCACGCGGAACTGGTCGTTCACGTCGCCCGGATCGGTGTCGGCGACGTTCTCGTGCCGCAGCGTGGTGTTTTTGCCGGCCACGATGCGCGCATCCACGTCGTTCCAGTCTTCGCCGGCTTCCGGCGCAATCCCGTGGGCGGCGTACCAGTCGAGATCGGCGCCGCCCTGGCTCAGGAACGAAGCGATCACCGTCAGGTCGGCCATCACCTCGGCATCCGTGCGCGGGTTGGCCTCGCTGTCGTCGCTCCAGCCGTGGAAAACCGCGCTGGCGTTCTCTCCCTTCGCCTCGACGGGCGTACCACTCTGGCCTTCGGCGACGACCTGCGTGGCCACGCCGTCGATCCAGCCGCCCGTCCCGGCGCGGTAGACCAGCGTATAGGTCGTCGCGCCGCCGGCCGTCGTCGTGCGCTGGAGCAGGTTGCCGTTGGCGTCGTAGACGTAGGCGATCGCCGCCCCGCCATCGTACGCCGCGTTCGTCAGCCGCCCCGCGTCGTCGTAGGAATACGTGATCGTTTCCGCGGCGAAGGCGGATGCGGCCAGCGCGGCCAGCGCCAACACCACCCATCCGCACCGTTTTGCAGGTAGGGACGCCGCGCCGCCGGCGTCCGAATCCAAACCAACAGCCCGGACGGCGCGGCGCGCCGTCCCTACCCCTCTCTCCCTTGAACATTGGATATTGGACATTGGATATTGGATATTCAAATTTTTTGTCTTCATGCTCAGTTCTCCGAATTCCCCGACGTTCCCAGTTTGAACGGCTTGACGTCCAGCGAGCCGTCGCCGCCTTCCCAGCCGAAGGACAGTTTGATTTTTTTGTTGCCTGGGGGTTGGACCGGCTTGCCCGGCGGCAACGCATTTTGGAAAACGCCCAGGTTTTGCAGCGCCTTTCGCTTCAGCCCGGAACCCAGATGCAAGGCGGTGGCGACGGTTGCCTTCTTCCCGGGATCGGAATCCGCCGGTTTCTTGTCGTGTTCGGCCAACCACTCCCGGAACTGGCGCTCTTCCGCCTCGATCAGCGCCCTGGCCTCCTTCGCGGGCATCTTCTCGATGGCTTCCGCCCATTCCTGCAATGGACACTTGAGCCCGGCGGCCACGGGGGAAACGACGGCTACGCCGAAATCGAACGGGCCGTCTTCCTTCTCAGCCATCCATTCCCGGAACTGGCGCTCTTCCGCCTCGATCAGCGCCCTGGCCTCCTTCGCGGGCATCTTCTCGATGGCTTCCGCCCAGGCCTGCAATGGGCACTTGGGCCCAGCCGCCACGGGAGATACGACACTTCCGGATTGACCATCGAAGAATCCCAGGCGCTCCCCGAACGGCTTCTCCCTCAATTTCCTTTCTTTTTTCCGCAAGTGTTCGGTGAAAGCATCTTGTTCCGCTATCCAATTCTCCGGATCACCCATCCAATCCGCAGCGCCAGGATCGACGGCGACCGGAGTGGCGGTTGACCCGGGCGAGACAGCCACGGGCGGCAGTTCGATTTCGCCGCCGGGAATCGGACTCCAGACGTTGCGGACGAGATCAATTTCTCCCAAAAAGCGCCGGTTCACGACCGAGAGTTTTTGGGGCACTACATTGTCCAGATCCTGCCAGGTTCCGTCGTTTTCGGAGTACTCCCATAAACCGTGCCCCGGTGCATTGGCCGTGCTGCCCATGCGGGACGGTGCCTTCTCTCCTTCCGTCGGCATGAGGCCGTAGCGCGCGGTCTTTTGCCACTCGTATTCAGGCGAAATGTTTAAATATCTTCGGCCTCTCCCGCCCAAAACAATCTCGGCGATCAATTCCCCGAACGAAAAGTCTTGAGTCACAAGCATGATCCACAGTGTTTTTCTCGGAATAAGGTCCCTCCCACTGACATCAGCAAAGTTGACGGGGTCGGCGTTGGCATAGATGTAGGGATTGAGGGCGTGGGGGTTGGCGGTTTGGGGCCAGAGGGGTTCGGGAGAGAGGAACGCGCGGGTGCGGGCGTCGTACCAGCGGGCGCGGACGTGGTAGAGATCGCCGGTGCCCTCGGCGCGGATGCCGTGGCGTCCGAGGAAGCGGAACGGATTGCCGAGCGCGGACGGCGCGGGCTCGAGTTCGAGTCCGCCGGGCTCGTAGGCGTAGGCCTCGGCGACGGCGCCGACCGCATCCACGAGGGCGACGGCGTTTCCGGAGTAGTCGAAGCGGTAGTGGTGCACGGCATGGCCTTCGGCCTGGGCCACGACGTAGAGCAGCGCGCCGCCGGGCGTCCAGACGTACCAGTTCGTCCCGTCGTCCACCAGCGGAGCGCCGCCGAGCGCCGGATGGCACGCCAGCGGCTGGCCGTCGCGCGCCGTGATACTTCCGAACGCGTCGTAGGAGAAGGCTGAAGGCTGAAGGGGGAAGGCTGAAGGGGCGACGTTGGTCAGGAGTCCGTTGGGACTCCATTGGTATTGATACCGGTCGTCGGCGGTGCGCCGGGCGAGGCCGTCGTAGGCGGCGGAGGGATTCGCGAGCTGCGCCGCGGCGTCGAATTGGTTCACGTCCGCGCCGGCGGCCAGCAGCGCCCCGGCGGGCTTGGGTACCTCGCGGGTTTCGGAAAGGAGCCGCCCGGCGGCATCGTAGACGTACTGCAGATCGATGCCGGGGGTGGCCTGGATGCGCGTCACGCGTCCGGCGGCATCGTAGGTGAAATCGTTCGTGCCGCCGTGGCTGTCGGTCTGGCGCACGAGGCGGCCGTCGGCGTCGTACGCGAAGGCGACCTGCGTGCCGGTCAGGGCATCGGACACCGTGGCGAGGCGCCCGCTGACCGGATCGTAGGCGTACGCCACGGCGAACGCTCCGTCGGCATAGGCCACCGACGCCAGCCGCCCCCCGGGGGTCCACGCCGCGGCGTAGGCTTGGCCGTTGACCAGCGCGTTGGTCACGCGGCCGGCCGCGTCGCGGGCCAGCGCCACGCCGTCGGCGGCTGCCAGCCGCCCGGCGGCATCGTATGCATAGGCCAGTTCCAGCCCGGCGGACCAGACCCGCCCGGTCACCTGCCCGGCCGCGTCGTGGCGCACATCCACCGTCGAACCGTCGGCGCGCAGCAGGCGCGCCACGCGCCCGAGTTCGTCGCGCTCGCAGGCGTTGGTGCGGCCAAGCGGATCGACGTCCTCCAGCCAGCGGCCCATCGGCGTCCAGGCGCGCGTCCATTCGTTGCTGCCCAGATCCACGATGCGCACGACGTTGCCCAGCGCGTCGCGCTCGTAGGCGGCGGACGCGCCGCCGTTGAGCGTCACCCGCGCCAGCCCGTCGAGCAGATCGTATTCGTACGCCGTGGCGCGGCCTTCGGCATCGGTCTGCGCCACGCGCCGCCCCGCCGCGTCGTAGTCGTAGGCCGCAACCCCGCCGGCGGCATCCACCGCGTTGGTGACGCGCCCGAGCGCATCGCGCCGCAGCGTCTGCACGTGGCCCAGCGGGCTGGCAACGGTGGCCAGCCGCCCCGCGGCGTCGTAGGCGTTCGTCCACGCCTCCGCCCCGGCGCGCCGCACCAGCGGCCGGCCCGTCGCGTCGTAGTCCGTTTCCACGGCGACGCCGTCGCCGTCGGCGGCCCGCACCAGCCGCCCCAGCTCGTCGTACGCGAAGGTCGCGGCGCCGCCCGCGCGGTCCACCACGGACGTGACCTGCCCCAGCACGTCGTAGTGCGCCCGGCTCTCCGCCCCGAGCGGATCCACCGTCCGCACCCGGTTTCCGTCGGCGTCGTATTCGAAGCCCACGGCGTGGCCCAGCGGATTGGTGACGGCCGCCACCCGGCCGAAATCGTCGTAGGCCACGGTCGTGGCGTTTCCCAACGGGTCCGCGGTCTCCACCAGGCGGCCGGCAGCATCCCATTGATAGGTCCACGGGTCGGTTTCGCTGTCGAAGCGCATCGCGGGATACCCGCCGGGAAGCGAAAATGTCGTCTGCTGGCCGCCGAGCGGATTGGCGGCGAGGCTCATCCCTACGGCGTCCATGGTGGCAAATCCCCATTCGTTGGAGGCCGCATCGGTCACCAGGCTCACCCGCCCCATCTCGTCGTATTCGTAGGCCGTGTTCCGCCCGAGCGGATCCGTGGCGGTTTTCAGCCGCCCCGCCGCGTCGTATTCGTAGGCCGCGGCCGCACCCAGCGGATTGGTGACGCCCGCCAGGCGCCCGGCGGACGTGTAGGCACAGGTCGTCTGCGCGCCGTCCGGGGCGGTCGCGACCGCGAGCCGGCCGGCGGCATCGTAG
Source organism: Opitutia bacterium (assembly GCA_009928955.1). Taxonomy (GTDB): domain Bacteria; phylum Verrucomicrobiota; class Kiritimatiellia; order CAIQIC01; family Lenti-01; genus Lenti-01. The sequence goes on from SABN01000006.1 coordinate 34,972, forward strand.
GCCAGTTGGACGGCGCGGCCTTCGGCGTCGGTCCGGGCGACGAGCCGGCCGTCGGCGTAGGCGGCGGACGTGCGGCCGCCCAGCGCGTCCACGGCATTGGTGACGCGCCCCGCGGCGTCGCGCTCGAAGCGCGCCGCGTGCCCGAGGGCGTTGGTGGCGGCCACGAGCCGCCCGTCCGCGTCGTAGCCGAAGGTTTCCAGGTTGCCGCGCGGCGTGGTGCGGGACGCCACCCGCCCTTCCCCGTCGTAGGTCGCCGCGACGGATACGCCCGCGCGGGTTTCGTTGGTGACGCGGCCGGCGGGATCGTATTGATAGCGATTCGTAACCCCGTCGGGGCCGGCCGCCTCGGCCACGCGCCCCATCGCGTCGTAGGCGTAGGCCGTGGCCCCGCCGAGGGCATTGGTGGCGACGGCCACGCGGTCCATCAGATCATAGCCCGCCGCCGTCACCGCGCCGTCGCGCGCGGTCGTTCCCAGCCGGTTGCCGTTGGCGTCGTAGGCGAAGAGGGTTTCGAGCCCATCGGGATGGACCATTTTCAGCAGGCGCCCCGCCGCGTCGGTTTCGTAGGCCGTGGCGTTGCCCGCGCCGTCCACCGCGTTGGTCACGCGGTCGAGCGCGTCGTACTCGAAGCGATTGGTCACGCCGTCGGCGTCCACGGCCGCCACGAGCCGGGCCGCCGCGTCGTATTCGAACGTGGCCGTTCCGCCGCCGGGCGCCGTGCGCTCGGTCAGGTTGCCGTGCGCGTCGTAGGCGAAGGCCGTCGCCTGCCCCGCGCGGTCCACCGCGCCCGTCACGTTGCCCCGCCCGTCGTAGGAAAATTCCTCCGCCGTGCCGTCCGGATGGCGGATGGCCGCCAGATCGTGGAACGTGAACGCGACCATCTCCCCCGGCGCGGCCGGATTCGTGATCACCTGCTCCGCGGCCGCGTACTCGAACCGCAGCACCTCGCCCGCGGCGTTCGTGACCGACGAGATCAACGCGTTCGTCGGGTCGAAGCCGAACCCGATGCCCGCCCCCGTCGCATCCGTCATCCCCGCGATCCGGCTGCGCCCGTCCACCGCGAACGTCGTCTGCGCCCCGCCGGGGGCGTCCACTTGCACCGGCGGCAAATTCCGCCCCGCGTGCCGGAAGACGTTGCTGCCCCCGTCCGGCCACGCCGCCGCCACCGTATGCGCGTTGGTGTCGTAGGCGAACGAAATCGCGTTCCCGTAGGCGTCGGCCTGGTTCGTCACCACCGGACGGTTGCCCCCGTCGCCGGAATACAGCCGGAGCGCGTCGTACGCCTGCGTCCACGGCGTATTGCCCGCCGGCAACCGATATCCGCCGATCACCGCGCGGTAGATCGTGAAGTCGTTGGTGAACGGCGCATACGTGAAGCGGTTGGTTCCGCCCCCCACGTCCACCACGTGCCGCAGCGCCTGCATGTTGCCGCTGACATCGCCGCCGTTTTCATATTCGAACCGGACCTGCCGACCGGCGTGATCCGTCAAGGTGTCGATGTAGTATTCCCAGTTGTAGCCCTGCGCCGCATACCCGATCCCGTACCAGCGCCCGAAATTGTCCTCGATCCGGATCGGCTGGAAAAACTCCATGACGTTGGTCGGCGGGCGATAGGTGTAGACCAGCGCATTGCCGTTGCGGTCCGCCTGCGCCACGATTCGCCAGTCGTTGTTGGTGAAGTTCGCGAACATCTTGATGCGCCCGGTGCGCGGATCGAGCAAATAGGCCCAGCCGTTCGTGCGCTGGGCCTGGAACGCGACCGGCGAATTCGCCAACCCGAAGTCGGTCTCGTCCGTCAGCCGCCAGGAACCGTCCGGCTGCTCTGTGAACGCCACCGCCTGGCCGCCCTCGACCTGGAACTGCCAGTAGTTCGTCCCTGAAATCAAATGGGGCTGCAGCGTCGCCATCGGGTCCCACCACCACGGGCCGTTTTCCGGCAGGTCGAGCAGGTTGAAATTCGACCGCGCCCCGTTGCTGTTGTAGTGCAGCGTGAAGCCCAGGTTCATCGGCCCGCCCAGCCGCAGCAGCGGCAGCGCGAAATAGAACGAGCCCGCATCCGCCGACACCGGATCCGGCGCCGCCACCAGCGCCGATCCCGCGAGCAAATGCTGCGGCGGATACAGACTCATCGACGCCTCCGCCCCTCCCGCCCCCACCAGCATCGCCATCCCCAGCACCCAACACTTCCGGTTCATGACGCTCCTTCTCTTGTGCAGTATGCGAAGTTTTCCACGGCATGGAAAATAGTTTTCCACGCCGCGGAATTTTTTCGGCCCGGTTGGCCCTGCGTTCCATGGTTGCCACGATAAAAGGAGCGCCGGCCCCTGTCCATCCGTGAAAACCCCGATGCCAAAAGGGTCCGATGCCATCGGGGTCAGACTCTAATTATTATATTATTGACGAACTGCGGCCGGTCATGGCACAACCCCAGCATGCCCAGACCGCCTAGACTTGAATACGAAGGGGCCGTGTATCACCTGACCAGCCGGGGGAACGGTCGTCAGACCATTTATCGGGAAGATGCCGACTGGCAACATTTCTTGGACCAACTGCAGGACAATCTGGAGACGTTCGACGTCGTTCTGCATGCGTTTGTTCTGATGACCAATCACTACCACTTGCTGGTCCGAACCCGCCGCGCGAATTTATCTCGTTTTGTCCAGCGACTGAACACCAGCTACGCCTTGTATTATCGCTACAAGCATGATCATCCGGGCCATGTTTTCCAAGGGCGATATACCGCCAAACTGGTGGATGGCGACACCTATCTGCTGAGGCTGACACGTTATATCCATTTGAACCCCGTCAAGACAACCGAGGCGGCACATCTCAACCTAAAGAAGCGGATTGCCCAGCTGTCATCCTATCGCTGGAGCAGTTATCCCGGCTATGTGTCCAGCGCACGGGTGCTTCCATGGGTTGAATACAGCATCTTGAAGGCCCGCGGAAAATCATGGAGCGAAGCGCGACAACGCTACCGGCGTTATGCGGAATCCATGGTTATGAACATCGACGAATCTCTGCAGCTGGCCATGGCCGCCAACTCATATGCGCTGGGAGATGAGCCTTTTGTGCAATCGGTCGAAGGGGAGTTCAAGACCCGGAGAAAAGGAACGGATATCGACCGCGATTTGGCGCTGCCCAGAGGCGGCATGGAACTGGGCGATATCGATCTGCGGGTGGCGGCGGCCTATGGTATTCCGCGGGAACACCTGCGCTTGCACGGCCATGCGGCCAAGGAGGCCAAAATGGCGGCCGTAGAAATCGCCGTCCGCGTATCCGGCCTGACGCAACGCGAAATCGGCCAGCACTATGGCGGGATCAGTTCTTCGGCGGTCGCCATGATTCGCGGCAAGATACGCAAAGGCGGAAAGGCGATGCGAGAGCGAATTGCCAAGCTGACGGCCGCATGCCAACCTTCTAAAGTGAATATTTAGAGTCTGACCCCGATGATCCGGGAAAACCCGGATGGCCTTGTTGGCGGGGACGGCCTATGCTTGAAGGCAAATGCGGACGGGTTACCTCATTTTATGGACGTTTTTTCTTCCGGCGGTTTGCTTCGGCGGAGCTTCCGCTGCCGCGCCGGCGGGCCCGTGGCGTTTCCGGGCCGGCGACGATCGGGCCTGGGCTGCGGCGGAGTATGACGACGCTAACTGGTCCGTCCAGGAGCGCCCGCGCCTGTTTTCCGCGCGGCTTCCGCCGCATCGCGGCTGGTACCGCGTGCGATTCGACCTTCCGGACCCGCGCCCCGACGGCGGCTGGGCGGTGCATCTCGGCCGCATCCAGACCGCCGACGAGGTGTTCCTGAACGGCCGGCGCATCGGCGGCGAAGGCCGGATCGACCGCGATTTTATCGATGCCTTGCAGAAGGAGCGCACGTATCCCTTGCCGGACGACGCCCTCCTGCCCGCCGGCAACGTCTTGGCGGTGCGGGTGCAGAGCAGCGTGACCCAGGGCGGCCTGTCCGGCACCCCCGTTCTTGGCGCGCGCAACGAGTTGCTGGATGCCGCGCTCCGGCTCGCCCGACGCCGTCAGCAGCGGGAAATGTTTGTCGCCGGGCTGCTGGCCATGGCGCTCGTTTTTTGGCTGCTGCTGCACCGGCGCGGGCGGGAAGACGCGGAGTACCGCCGGCTGGGCCTGCTGATGGCGTTGCTGGCCGCCACGTTCGTTCTAGAAAGCCTGTGGTTCCACGACGCCGTCCGACCGGGGCTCGCGCTGCAGCGCCTGTCCATCGGGTTATTCATGCTGCTGCCCCTGCCGGTATTCCAGCTCGGTCGCGCGTGGAGCGAGTCGGCCGGCATCCGGCGCGCGCTGGCGGGACTGACCGTTGCCGGTCTGCTGCTGGCGGCGGCGTGGCTGGCGGTCGGCGGCCTCAGCCTCTGCCACCGGATCGAGCCGATATGGTTCGCGCTGGTCCTGGCGGGCGGCGGAATCACTCTTTTTGCCTGCGCGCGCAATCCGGGCCGGCTGCGGGATCCCATCGCCGGCGCCGTCCTGGCCGGTTTGCTCTGGCTCGGGGGATGCAGCCTGGCCGAATATGCGCTGACGGCGCGGGCTCCCGATCTCCTGCCGTTCAGCCTGCTGCTCCACGCGGGATTTGCGGGATTGGTGTTGGCGCTGGCCGTCGCCCTGGCCTTGCGCTATCGCCGCACGTACCGTCAGTTGCGCGCGCTGTCCATGCAGCTTGTCTCCACGCAGGAAGCCGAACGCAAGCGCCTCGCCGCCGATCTCCACAACAGCGTCGCGCCTGCGCTCGCCACTCTCAAACTGGATCTCCAGCTGCTCCTGCGCAAGCACGGACAGAACGAAGCAGGCCGTCTCATGGTCGAGACCTTGGCGCATACCATCGAAGAGATCCGCACCCTCTCCCACGAACTGCGGCCGGCCGTGGTCGATCAGCTCGGGCTGCCCGTGGCCCTCCGCGGCCTGGCCGAACGCCTCGCCCGCCGCCACGGTTGGACCCTCGAGCTCGACTTGCCCGATGCGTTTGCGCGCCTGCCCTCCGAGATTGCCGTTTCGCTCTACCGCATGGCGCAGGAGGCGCTCTACAACGCCGCCCGCCACGCCGAAGCCCGCTCCGTCGGCCTCTCCCTGCGGCCCGTCCGCAACGGTCTCGAACTGCGCATCGCCGACGACGGCCAGGGCTGCGATCCCGCCGCGGAAAACGGCGGGGGCATCGGTTGGCTCACCTTGCGCGAACGCGCCGCCGCCCTCGGCGGCATCTGCCGCATCCGCTCGAACCCCGGCCACGGATTGGAGGTTACGCTATGGATACCCCGGACCTGATCCGCTTGGTTGCCGCCGACGACCACCGCCTGTTTCTGGACGGCCTCCAGCGACTGCTGGCCGAAGCCCCCGGCCTGCGGCTGGTCGCCGCCGCCGCCAACGGCACCGAAGCTCTCGACGCCGTCCGCCGCGAACGGCCGGACGTCCTCCTGCTGGATGTCGACATGCCCGCCCCCGACGGATTCGCCGTGGCCGACGCCCTGCGCGCCGAAGGCTGTCCCGTGCGGATCATCCTGCTGACCATGCACGACGAAACCCCCTATCTGCTGGCCGCCTCCCGGCCCGACATCCAGGGCTTCGTGCTCAAAGACACGGCGTTCGAGGAGTTGGTCGATGCCATCCGCCTGGTCGCCGCCGGCGGCCGCTACGTCAGCCCCGCCATCGATGCCCGCCCCGCGCCTCCCTCCCCGCTTTCCCCGCGCGAGCAGGAAATCCTCACCTGCGCCGGGCAGGGCCTGACCACCCAGCAAACCGCCGACCGCCTGGGCATCGGCGCCAAGACCGTCGAAACCCACCGCGCCCACATCCTCCAGAAACTAAGCGCCGCCAACATCACCGAAGCCGTCCGAAAAGCGATTCGTCCGGCCTCCCCGCGCTAACCGCTCGCATCGGGCCGGCGGAAATAAAAAGGGCGCCGTGGAAACGGCGCCCTTCGCAATCAGCCTGGACCGGCCCTTATTTGGCGATAACCTTGACGAGGGCGGCGGCCTTGTCGGTCTGCGCCCACGTGAAGCACTTGAAGTTCTTGTCGCCCTTCCGGCGGCCGAAGTGGCCGTACTGGTTGGTCATCGAACAGATCGGGCGGAGCAGGTTGAGCTGCTTGACGATCTCGCCCGGCTTGAGGCCGAACACCGCGCGGACCGCCTTGGAGATCTGGTCGTCGGAGACGGTGCCGGTGCCGAAGGTCTCGACGTGCACGGAGACCGGCTCGGGATAGCCGATGGCGTAGGCCAGCTGCACTTCGCAGCGCTTGGCCAGCTTGGCGGCCACGATGTTCTTGGCGACGTAGCGGGCCATGTAGGCCGCGCTGCGATCCACTTTCGACGGATCATTGCCCGAAAACGCGCCGCCCACTCCAAGCCGCGCCTTCCCACCTTAGGTCGACAGACCGCGTCTCGCATGTTGCCTTCTAGCCCCCTTTGTGGATGAGTGCGACGCTACTCTTCTTCCAGGTGATAGAACGCCTTATTCCACTCGATCGGATTCGTCACGGAAAAGGCAAACCGGCCTTCCTCCCCGACCATCAGGTTGGATGCCAAGACGTTGAAGGACCCCAGCAGATTGGTGGACCACCACAAGCGATAGCGCGTATCCGGCAGCGGGGGCCATCCGAGCGTGACGACAAGCTTGTCGTTGACTCTGCGAATCTCTTCGAAGCGAAACGGCGGAGGGGGCGCTGGTGGGGCATGCGGTTCAAATAGGGCGAGAAGGCTTTGGTGGTCGCGCACATTGTTGAAGGTGTAATTCGTCACGGGACCGACCGAAACCGCATTCACCAGCAGATCGGCCAGTACATAGCCGTTGGATGCGACGACGCTGAAGGCCTGAGCGTCTCCGGCGTTGACGGCCGGATTGACGGGCGTGATATGCCCGCCCGTCTTCCACGCGGTGGCCACGGTATAATTGGTTCCGGCCGGGCGGGAGGTCTGGCGGTTGAGCAGGTTGCCATTGGCGTCATAGGCATAGCCGATGTTTGCTCCGCTGCTGTAGGCGGCCTGGGCGATCCGCCCTGCCGCGTCATAGGTGTAGTCGGTTGTTTCCGCGCCGACGGGTGCGGCGGCAAGCACCAGACCCAAGGCGAAACGGGCGGTCTCGATTGGCTTATTCATAGAGGCGGTTTTCCATCAGGCATTGAGGCCCCCCCGCCCCGCCGAGGTTGTTCCAGTTGCGGTTGAGGCCGCCGCCGGATGGCGGGGGCTTGATGGTGGGCGGGGGCAAGACATCCGAGTTGTATAGATTCTCCAGCAGGTGTTTGACTTCGCCGACGACCGGGACGCGATCCACGATCATATTGAAGTATTCGCCGCGCTGGTATTTGTAGTAGGAATCGAGAAACTCAGTGAAACCGCCGGTGCTATAGGACATCATTTTGTCGATGATCTGCTCGGCCAGCCACGCTTTGATAGGATTGTTTTTGTTCCATTGCTGGTGCGCCTGGTCTTCCTTGTAGGCGCGAAGGATCAGGTCGCGGTCGGACTCATACTGGCGCTGCCGGGCTTTGTCTCGCTCGAGGCGGTTGTTGTATTCTTCGCGCAGGAGGTCCATGTCGTCGTAGGCGAAGCTGGAGAGGCCGAAGGGGTCAATGGCGTTGACGGGGTCGGACCCGGTGTAGGCATAGAGGTTGGCGCCGGCGGCCAGGCCGAGCGGGTCGCGCTGGAGGAAGCGTCCGAGCGCGGCGTTGTAGAGGCGGTTTCGCATGAGGTGGTGGCCGCGTCCGAGGTCCAGCACGGCGAAGGAGCCGGAGAGGGTGAACCATTCGCGGTCGGCCTGGTGGGCTTGCGAGGACATGCCGAAGGGGGTGTAGGAGAAGGCGCCGGAGAGGCTGCCGTCGCCATCGGTCAGGGCGAGGGTGTGGCCGAGGGCGGAGTAGTGGTAATACTGCGTGTCGCCGTTCGGGACGGAGCGCGCGAGCAGCATGTGTCCGGCGAACAGATTGATCCAGACGACATGGTGGGCGTCGTCGGTGGCGAAGAGCAGGCGGGAGCGCTCGTCGTAGAAGAAGCGGCGCGTTTTTTCGGGGGTTTGGAGGCGGATGACGCGGTTCATGGAGTCGTAGGCCAGGGTGGTGGTTCCTTCGGGGGTGGCGAGGGAGGTGACGCGGTTGAGGGCGTCGTAGGCGTAGGAAGCGCCGAGGGCGGGAATGGCGGTGAGGTTGCCGTTGAGGTCGCTCTGGACGGCGCTGCCCGCCAGATTCGCGAGGCCGTCGGCGGCGTTGTAGGTCATGGCGGCAGTGGGCTCGCCGGTGACATCCGTGGCGGGCAGGGCGGAGTTCTGAACGTCGCTGCGGGTGAGGCGTCCGAGGGCATCGCGGGTGAGGCCGATGCGGGCGATCGGGCCGGATTGGGCGGCATGAATAAGGCCGGTGACCTGTCCACCCGGCGTGCGCTGGATGGTGGTGGTCGCGCCGTTGCCGCGCTGGAGGGCGATCAGACGGGAGGCGGCATCGTAGGCCAAGCCAACGGAGCCGTTGTTCCAGATCAGATGGGTCAGGCGTTCGCGGGCGTCGTACTGGCAGTTGGCGGTGGTTCCGTCGGGATACGCGAGCGAGGACAGGTTGCCGTTCGGGTCGTAGGTCTTCTGGATGGCGAGTCCGCCGGGATAGTCCAGGCGCGTGACCCGTCCGGCGGCGTCATAGCTGAAGCGTGTGGTGCCGAGCGGAGTGTGCTGGGCGGTGACCCATCCGGCGGCGTTGTATTCGATGCGATAGATGCCGGCATCGCCCACGGTCAGGGTGTCGGGGCGTCCGTCCTGGTTGTAGGTTTGGGTGACGGTTGTGCCGTTGGCGTTGGTGGTGGCGACGAGGCGTCCGAGCAGGTCGCGCGCATGGGCGGTGGTTCGTCCGAGCGGATCGGTTTCGGCGATGAGTTGGCGGGCGTCGTCGTAGGCATAGCGCCAAGCGTGGCCCGCGGGATTGGTGATGATGGCGATGTTCCACATGTCGTCGTAGGTGAAGGAGAGCGTCCCGGCGGGCGTGACGAGGGCGGAGGGCCTGCCGAGGTCGTCGAACCGGGCGGAGGAGGACACTCCGGCGCTGTGGAGGATGTTGGTCTGACGCCCGTCGGCGTCGTACGAAAAGGCCGGCGAGGCACCGGAAGGGGCGGCGAAGTTCGTGACGTAGAGATTGGCGTCGCGTCCGACGGGGATGAAGCGTCCAAAGGGGTCGGTGATGCCCGTCAGGGCGCAGCAGTCGTAGTGGAAGGTTTGCGAGGTGTTGTCGGCAAAGCGCACCTGGGTCATGCGTCCGTTGGCATCGTAGGCATAGGCGGTTGCATGGCCGTTCGGATTGACGACGTTGGTGACGAGAAGACCGTGCGGATCGTAGCGATAGGCGGTGACCGCGCCGACCGGATCAACCACGCGCGCAAGATTTCCAAAGGCGTCGTACTCGTAGCGCGTGACCGCGCCAACCTCGTTGGTCATGGCCGCAAGCAGTCCGTTGGACAGATAGCCATAGGACACGCGCGCGCCGGAGGGATGGGTCATGCTCAGAAGCTGGTCGCGCGAAGAATAGGTGAAGCGCAGCACATGCCCAAGGGCATTGGTTGCGGCGACCAGACGGTTCTTTTCATCGAACGCGCGGGCGGTTACCGCGCCGACGGGGTTCTGGTGGCGGGTGCGGTTGCCGGCGGCATCATAGGCAACGGACACCATGCGGTTGCCGGTGCGGGTGGCTTGGGTCGGACGGTTGTCGGCGTTGTACAGCAGCGTGGCGGTCTGTCCGAGGGCGTTGGATGCGGCGGAGGGGAGTCCGACGGTGTTTACTGCGGTTTCGCGCGAGTACCCCGCTGCGCTGGTGAAGCGGGTGACGTTCGTGCGGGGAACCTGGTACGCATTCGTTTGGCCGAGCGGGTCTGCGAGCGTGGCGATGCGGCGCTTGCTGTCATAGGTGAAGCGGACGGTTTTTCCCGCCGATTCCATGCGGTCGAGCGTTTGCAACGTGTTGCCATAAACATAGGTGGTCGTGCTGCCGAGCAGGTCGGTGGTCTCGGCGAGGCAGGCATTGGTGTCGTAGGCATAGGCGGCGAACAGCCCGTTCGGCATGGTGATGCGCGAACAGAGATTCTCGTCGTTGTAATCAAACGAGGTGACGCGGCTGGCGGCATCGGTGATCTCGCCAATCAGCCAGAACGCCCGCTCCGAAGCATTGGTGTTGCTGCGATACGAGAACGTCATCGCGTTGCCAAACGGATCGGAGATGGAGGTGAGGCGTCCGAGCGGATAGGTGATGTAGCTGGCCGCGCGTTCGAACCGATGCGTCCAGCGGGGTTTCTTGTTTCGCAGCTCCCACGCATCCGGCAGCAGGACCAGCTCCGCCCGCATGAAGGGATCGAGCGGCGCATACGCCTTTTCGCCGGCGGCATTCGTTCCGATATAGACGAATTTCGACGGCCGTCCCTTGCCCAGATGCACGTTGGCGGCAGGTGGCGTGACGTTGGTGTTGACCCAGGAGCTGAGCAGGAGGTCGCCTCGCAAAACCCGCCCGGGAAAAAGCGGAACAACCTTCTGCTCATAGGAAAAATACCAGCGGGAACCAAACATGCCGGTACTCGCTTTTTTCGAGCGATAGGTGTGGGTATAGGCGACGTCCGGGCCGAGGGTGCGATAGGCGAACATGCGGTCGGCGATTTCGAGCGTCAGGTCCGAGGCATCCACCCGGTAAACCGGCATCCCGTAGGGACTGCATGAACCGAAGCCGCTGCGCGAATTTTCAGGCTCGCCGGGATCGCCGCCTTCATAATCGTCGTACGGCGGCCAATCGTCGGCCAGGGGCGGCCAATCCTCGCCGGGCGGTTCGGTGTGGCGGTCGTTGTAGTCCAGCCGGAACTCGAAATCCGGGTCGCCCGGCTCGTCGGGCGGCGCGGCGGGCACGGGGCGTCCCTTTTTGAGATCCACAAAAATTTCGCGCACGATGCCCACCTCCGGCTCGCTCCCTTGGAAGACCAGTTTGGCCAGTTCCAAGTTCTGATGACATTCGGGCAGGTAGGAGCCACTGCCCGTCAACCTCAACACGCCGCTCTGCTCCGGCTTCCAGATGGGCAGGGCATTAGTCGACGTGTAGTTCATCCACGCCTGCGATCCGCTGCAATTGGTATAGACATAAAGGAGCAGCGAATTGGCGCGAAACCAGCCCTCCCGCGAGCCGCTGCCGGGGATGACCTGGCCGGATATGACATAAGGCTCTTCCTTGTTGCTGTAATGCCCCCAGGCGGTGAGTAACGAGACTTTTTTGGGGTGCGGGGAATGCTCCCAGTGGGTGCCGGCGTGGTTGAAGATGATGTGCGAGAGACCCTGCACCGTAATTTCGACATAGTCCCCGTCCGGGAGCGTCAGGCGGTGCGTGGTCGGCGCGTCGGGGTCCCATTTGATTTGCGCCCAGGCGGAGAAAACAGACGCCACCACAAAAAAGACACAGGCAAATACTTTCATCGCTGATCTTTCGCTTCCGGGCTCTTCAGATAAGGCTCTTGCCCGTCTCATGGCCGTGCGAGAGCCCCGCTCCTACACCGGATGAAGTCTGTCAGATTTCGAGGATCATGTCCGCCCTTAATTTGAACCTTCTACTGGTAATTGCCTTTTTATGAATTGGTGAGGCCGGAAGCCGGGAATCCCCCCCGGCGGATGGCCGCCCGAGGAGAATCGGGCATTTCGAATCGCCCTTCTCTGCACAAAAAAGGACGCCGCGGATGCGGCGTCCTGTCTCAGCCCGTTGGGGCGGGATTATTTGGCCACGGCCTTGATCAGCGCGGCCGCCTTGTCGGTCTGCTCCCAGGTGAAGAACTTGAAGTTCTTGTCGCCCTTCCGGCGGCCGAAGTGACCGTATTGGTTGGTCAGGGAGTAGATCGGCCGGAGCAGGTTGAGCTGCTTGACGATCTCGGCCGGCTTGAGGCCGAACACCGCGCGGACCGCCTTGGAGATCTTGTCGTCGGAAACCGTGCCCGTGCCGAACGTCTCGATGTGGACGGAGACCGGGTCGGGATAGCCGATGGCATAGGCCAGCTGAACCTCGCAGCGCTTCGCCAGCTTGGCGGCCACGATGTTCTTGGCGACGTAGCGGGCCATGTAGGCCGCGCTGCGGTCCACCTTCGAGGGATCCTTGCCCGAAAACGCGCCGCCGCCATGGCGTCCCATGCCGCCGTAGGTGTCCACGATGATCTTGCGGCCCGTCACGCCGCAGTCGCCCTGCGGGCCGCCCGTCACGAACCGGCCGGTCGGATTGACATGGTAGACCGTCCGCTTGTCGAGCAGCTTCGCCGGCACCGACTTCTTGATGACCTTCTCGATGATCTCCTTGCGGATCTGCTTGTTCGAGACGTGCGGCGCGTGCTGGGTCGAGACGACGACCGTGTCCACGCGGACCGGCTTGCCGTTCTTGTCGTATTCGACGGAAACCTGGCTCTTGGAGTCGGGACGCACCCACGGCATCTTGCCAGCCTTGCGCAGGTCGGTCAGCGTGCGCATGATGCGGTGGGCCAGGATGATGGGCATCGGCATCAGCTCGGCCGTCTCGTCGCAGGCGTAGCCGAACATCATCCCCTGGTCGCCGGCGCCCTGCTCCGCCGTCGCCTTGCCTTCGGCCTTCGCCGCGTTCACGCCTTGGGCGATGTCGGGCGATTGGTTTTCGATCGCGACCAGCACGGCGCAGATGTTGCCGTTGAAGCCGGAATCCTGATGGTTGTAGCCGATCTTGCAGACCGCCTGGCGAGCCACCTCGGCGTAGTTCACGATGGCTTTCGTGGTGATTTCGCCGGCGACGACCACCATGCCGGTCTTGGCGAGCGTTTCGCAGGCGACGCGGCTCCGGGGGTCTTTCGCCAAGCACGCGTCCAGCACCGCATCCGAAACGGCATCGCACAGCTTGTCGGGATGTCCTTCGGAAACGGACTCGGATGTGAAGACGGTGTTCTTGGACATGGGACTCTCTCCTTCGGGGTTTGGATCAACAATCGCGGGGATATTACCGCATTATTCGGCCAATTCAAGTATTTCCGGCGCGGCGCGGCGGACCAGCGCCCGGCAGCGTTCGAGCACTTCCGCGCCGGTGGGCATCCCCCGGGCCGCCTCGGCCAGCTCCAGCGCTTCCGAAAACCGGATGTGCCGGATGACATCCTTGACCAGCGGAATGGCGCCGGGGCTGGCGCTGAGCTCGTCCACGCCCAGCCCCAGCAGGAGCGGGGTCAGGATCGGATTGCCCGCCATCTCGCCGCAAACGCCCGTCCAGATGCCGTGCCGGCGCCCCGCCTCCACCGTGAGGCGGATCAGCTTCAACACCGCCGGATGGGTCGGCTCGTAGAGATGCGCAACCCGCTCGTTCACGCGATCCACCGCCAGCGTGTACTGCACCAAGTCGTTGGTCCCGATGCTGAAGAACTTCACCTTCGGCGCGATCAGGTCCGCCGTCAGCGCCGCCGACGGGATTTCGACCATCACGCCCACGTCGACGTCCGGATTGAACGCGACGCCCGCGGCGGCGAGCTCGGCCTTGCACTCCTCCAGCAGGACGCCGGCCTGGTCCACCTCGCCGGCGCTGCTGACCATCGGATACATGATGCGCAGATTCGGGTTGTGCGCGGAGGCGCGCAGCAGGGCCCGCAGCTGCGTCTTGAAAATCTCCGGCCGGGCCAGGCACAGGCGGATCGCGCGCCAGCCCAGGAAGGGGTTGGACTCCTCCGGGATCTTGACCGAAGCCGGCAGCTTGTCGCCCCCCAGGTCCAGCGTCCGGATGATGACGGATTCGGGCAGGATCCGCCGCGCCACCTCGGCATAGGCTTGGTATTGCCGCTCCTCGCTGGGTTCGCCCGCACGGGCCAGATAGAGATATTCGCTGCGGAACAGGCCGACGCCGCGCGCCCCGCGCGCCCAGACCGCTTCCACGTCCGCCGGCATCTCGATGTTCGCCGACAGCACGACGGCGTGCCCGTCGAGCGTGACGGCCTCCTCCTCCTTGAGCGTCGCCAGCCGCTTCTGGATGATGGACCGGCTGCGGGCGATCCGGCCATAGTCCTCCTCCCGCGACGGCGATGGATTCAGCACCAGGACGCCGCGCACGCCGTCGAGGATGACCCGGTCCCCGTCGGCCAGGCGGCCGCACAGATCCCGCAGGCCCACGATGGCCGGCAGATCCATCGCGCGCGCCATGATGGCCGTGTGCGAAGTGGGACTGCCCAGCTCCGTCACCACCCCCAGGATCTTGCGGCGGTCGAACGCGGCCATTTCGGAGGGGGCGATGTCGCGCGCCGCCAGCACGCGGGGTGTTTCCAGCCCCGCCAGCAGATCGAATCCGCCGCCCATCAGGTTCTTCAGAATGCGGCGGGTCACGTCCCGGATGTCGGTGGCCCGCTCGCGCAGATAGTCGTCGTCCATCTGCAACAGGGTCTGCGCATAGCGTTCGGACACCTCGAAAAGGGCCTTTTCGATGTTCTTCCGCTTTTCGCGGACGTCGCGATAGACTTCGTCGACGAAGCTCGGATCGTCCACCACGTGCAGGTGGGCCTCGAAAATCCCGGCGCTCTCCCCGCCCATCGCCTCGCCCACCCGCTGCTGGATCTCATGGAGCTGGCGGCGGGTCTCGATCAGCGCCGCCTCGAGGCGGATCATCTCGCGCGGCACTTCCTCGGCGGGAATGGCGTATTCGGGCAGCGGATGGTCGTCCGCCTTCAGCAGCAGGACCGGGCCCGAAGCGATTCCCGGGGAAACCCCGATTCCCCTGAACTCGAGTTCCCGATGGACATCCATGGGAACGCCCTCCTCAATCCTCGAAGAATTTCCGCTCGAACAGCTCCGCCAAGGCGGCGATCGCATCGGCCGCGCCGACGCCCGTGGCATGGATCCGCAGCTTGGCGCCATGGTTGCCCTCGAGGGTCAGCAAGCCCATGATGCTCTTGGCGTTCACCTTGACGCCGTTCTTTTCGATCAGGATTTCGCATGGGAAGCGGGTGGCCGCCTTCACCAGCAGCGCGGCGGGGCGCGCGTGGATGCCATAGCGGTTCAGGACCGCCACGTCGCGCGTCAGGGGGCCGCTTCCGGCATTCGTTTTTGCAGGTTCCATGCTCACTCGTCAATCCTTCCGGGCCAAAGCCACTTTGAGCCGCTCGTCCAGTTCCTTCGCGGAATCGTGGCCCATCTGCTTGAGCCGCTGGTTCAAGGCCGCGACCTCCACCACGTTCGTCAAATCGCGCCCCGCCGCCACGGGAACCGTCACCAGCGGGATTTCGACGCCCAGCACGTTCCGGGTGGCGGTGTCCAGACCGGTGCGGTCGATGTCGTCCTCGTCGGCGGCGGGCTTCTTCATGCGGATGATCAGATCCAGCCGCATGGCGCCGCGCATCGAGGCCACCCCGAACAGGCACGGCACATGGATGATGCCCAAGCCGCGGATCTCCATGTGTTCGCGGGTGATCTCCACGGCGGATCCCTGGATGGCGCCCGTGCTGTCGTGGGTCAGGATGGTGGTGTCGTCCGCCACCAGGCTGTGCCCGCGCTTGATCAGCGCCAAGGCGATTTCGCTCTTCCCGACGCCCGGCTCGCCTTCCAGCAGCACGCCGACGCCGTCGATCTCCACCATGGTGCCGGCCACCCGGATGCGGGGGCTGGTCCGGTTCTGGAGCAGCACCGTGGCCGCGTTCATGAAGTGTCCGGTCACTTGATGCGTCCGCATCACGGGGATTTTCAGCTGGGCGACCGCCTGCCGCGCATAGCCCGGCAGGCGGCGGCCGCGCGACATCACCAAGGCGGGCACGCGGCCCAGCGCGAGGAAGCGGCGGATGCGCTCCTCGACGGGCAGGCTGCCCAGATAGGTCATCTCCGCCAGCCCCAGCACCTGGATGCGGCGGTTCGCGAAATAGCGCAGGAACCCGGCCAGCGCCAAGCCGGGGCGGTTCAGCGCCACTTCGGTGATTTCCCGTCCGACGGCGCTTTCCGGATTGGCCTCCCATTCCAGCTCCAGCGATTCCCGGCCCGCCTCGAAGAAGTCGGCGACCGTGATCCGCGGGCTCTCGGCTGTCCTCCACATGGGTCTCGTTCCTTTCCGCGCGGGAGCCGGCGGCGCGCCGGCCCCCGCTCCGCGACGCGCGCCCTAGGCCTCGGGGCTCCCCTCCACGTCCGTCAGCTTCTGGCGTTCGTGGTGGCGCTCGATCATCTTGTCGCGGGACTTGCGCAGTTGCTTGTCGATCTTGAGCGTCGCCGCGTCGATCGAGGCGTACATGTCGTCGGTGGTCTCCGCCGCTTCCGCGCGCAGCTTGTCGCGCCCCTGCAAGACGACCTCCGCGATGTGGCGGTATTTCTCGTGCGCCAGGATCACATGGCAGCTCTCGATCCGCGGATAATCCGCGAGCACCGGCGCCAGCCGGCTGTCCACATATTCCTTCAACGCATCGCTCACCGTCACATTCCGGCCCGTGATTTGAATGTCCATTACGGCTCCTTCTTTGGGTTGTTGCTGTCGTCGACGAACATCGCTCCGCTCACATGCTGAACGCCTTGCCCAGATATTTCTCCCGCGCCTGGGGGTCGTTCACCAGAAACTCGCGGGTGCCCTCGCAGAGCACCTCGCCCGAATAGATCACATAGGCCCGGTCCACCACCGAAAGCGTCTCGCGCACGTTGTGGTCGGTGATCAGGATGCCCAGCCCCCGCTGCTTCAGGTCCCGGATGATCTGCTGCACGTCGTAGACCGCCAGCGGATCCACGCCGCTGAACGGCTCGTCCAGCAGGATCAGCGCCGGATCCGTCACCAGCGCGCGCGTGATCTCCAGCCGGCGGCGCTCGCCGCCGCTGAGCGTGTAGGCCTTCTGCTTCGCCAGATAGCCGATCTTCAGCTCCTCCAGCAGGTAGTCCAGGCGGCGGCGGCGCTCGCGCGCCCCGATCGGCAGCGTCTCGAGGATCGCCAGCACGTTCTCCTCGACCGTCATGCTGCGGAAAATGCTCGGCTCCTGCGACAGATAGCCCAGCCCCATCCGCGCGCGCCGGAACATCGGCAGGCGCGTCACGTCCTGGCCCTTGAAAAACACCTGCCCGCTCGTCGGCTTGACCAAGCCGGTGATCATGTAGAAGCTCGTCGTCTTGCCCGCCCCGTTCGGCCCCAGCAACCCCACGATCTCCCCTTCGCGCACATTCATGTCCACGCCGTTGACGACCCGCCGCCGCCGGTATTCCTTCACCAGCCCGCGCGTTTCAACCAGCATGCTCTCTCGAATGGGTTCCGCCACTATGGGTGCCTCATCGCTTTCAATTTACATCGGAATCCGCGCGCCGGCAAGCCCATTGGGGCCTACGGCTTGAAAAAGGAATCCACCTCGCCCAAATCCTCCGAATACACCACCAGCCGGGCGCGCGGCTTGCATTCCAGCTTCTGCTGGTCCCGCCAGAAGGTGATGACCTCGCCCTCGAGGATGTTCCGCCCCTGCATCATCTGCGGAGGCCCCCCCGCCAGCACGATCTTGCCCGACGCCACGTCGTAGGTCGCCACGTCCGCGCGCGCCTTCTTGTCGCCCTGCGTCAGCAACACCTTGCCCTCGGCCTTGATCGTCTGCGCCCCGCCGTCCTCGGTGAAGATGATCGTCAGCCGGTTCGCGCTCAGCTGCAGGCGCGGATCGTTCACCACCACGTTGTTCTCGAACAGCGCGAATTTCTTGATGTAGTCGAACGTCAGCTTGTCCGCCGTGACCACCGTCGCGTTGGGCGAAGCCTCCAGCGACCGGCCGTCGTCCTCGAGGGCCGCCCGGGCCGGGGCCGCCGCGCACAAAACCGCCGCCGCCGCCGCCGCCCAAATCCATTTTCCGGATGTGTCCATGCTCATTCCTTTTCTGCCGCCGGTTCCGCCGCAGGCGCCGGCTTCGGCGCCACCAGGCTCTTGTCCATCTGCCCGTCCAGCGTCACCTTCGCGTTCTTGAAGATCTGGAACTGCTCGTTCTCGCCATTCCACGCGAAGCCATCGCCCGTCAGCACCGCTTTTTCCGTCACGATGCGGATGTGGTCCTTCGACGCCGCGCGCTTGCGGTTCGGATCGTAGGCGCACTCCGGCGACGTGATGCGCGCCGTCACCTCGCCCCGGCGGAAGATCTCGATCCTCAGCCCCGTCAGCTGGATGATGCCATCTTGCAGGAACGTCGCCGTCTCGCCGTAGAGCTGCTGCTTCAGCTTGCCGTCCTCGTCGTACTCCGGCAGGCGGAAGCCCTTGATGTTCTGCCCCTCCAGCTGCGCCCGCGCCCCCGGCGCCAGGCCCAGGCTGGCCAGCGCCGCCGCGCAAACAACCCCCCTACGCCAGTTCATCGATCCTCCGGCACTGCCGCCACAGCGGCCCGATCGCCTCCAGCGGCAGCGCATTGTCCTTGTCGGACTTCGCCTCCGGCGGATTCCGGTGCGTCTCCCAAAACAGCCCGTCGCATCCGGCCGCCACCGCCGCCCGCGACAGATGCGGCGCCCACTGCCCGTCGCCGCCCGTCCCGTCGCCCCGGCCGCCCGGCAGTTGCACGCTGTGCGTCGCGTCGAACACCACCGGATAGCCGAACTGGCGCATGATCAGCAAGCTGCGCATGTCCGCCACCAGGTTGTTGTAGCCGAAACTCACGCCCCGCTCCGTCAGCAGGATGTTCCGGTTGCCCGTGCTCTCGACTTTCCCGATCACGTGCCGGATGTCCCATGGCGCGAGGAACTGCCCCTTCTTGATGTTCACCACCCGGCCGCTCTCGCCCAGCGCCACCACCAAATCCGTCTGGCGGCACAGGAACGCCGGCAGCTGCAGGATGTCCGCCACCTCCGCCGCCGGTCCCACCTCGGAAACCTGATGCACATCCACCAGGATCGGCACGCCGAACTTCTCCTTGATGCCCGCCAGGATCTCCAGCCCCTTCGCCAGCCCCGGCCCCCGGAACGCCCGCACGCTCGTCCGGTTCGCCTTGTCGTACGACGCCTTGAAGACGAGGGGGATTTTCCCCTTCTTCGCCAGCGCCACCAGCCGCGAGGCCAGATCGAACGCCATCGCGCGGCTCTCGATCACGCAAGGCCCCGCGATCAGCGCCAGCGGCGCGCCTCCGCCGAAGCGGACGCGCCCCGCCTTCACCGCTTTCACCGGCGCCTTTGGAAATGGATTCTTGCCCATGCGGTCGTCCTCAGTCCTTGGCCAGATGGCCCTGCACATACTCGCGGATGCCCTCCTCCAGCGGCGTGAACGCCTTCGCATAGCCCGCCGCGCGGATCTTGCCCATCTCCGCCTGCGTGAAATACTGGTACTTGTTCCGCAGCGAAACGGGCATGTCGATGTACTCGATGCGCGGCTCCAGCCCCATCGCCAGAAAAACCGCCTTCGCCAGATCGTTCCACGACCGCGCCTGGCCCGTTCCGCAATTGAACAAGCCCGACGCCTTCGGGGTTTCGCCGCAGTACAGCGTCACGTCCACCGCATCCTTCACATACACGAAATCGCGCACCTGTTCCCCGTCCTTGCAGTCCGGCCGGTGCGACTTGAACAGCTTGACCGCGCCCGTCTCGCGGATCTGGCCATGCGCCTTGTGCACCACCGAGCGCATGTCGCCCTTGTGGTCCTCCCCCGGCCCGTACACGTTGAAATACTTCAGCCCCGCGATCCGCCCCAGCACCCCGTTGCGCAGCGCCCACAGGTCGAACAGATGCTTGCTCATCCCATACATGTTCAGCGGCAGCAGCGACGGCGTCGCCGGATCCGCGTCCGAATAACCCTGCGCCCCGTCCCCATAGGTCGCCGCGCTCGACGCATAGACAAACCGGGCCCCCCGCTTCAGGCACCACTCGCACAGCTCGCGCGTATATTGGTAGTTGTTGTCCAGCAGGTAGTTCGCATCCGTCTCCGTCGTGCTGCTGCACGCCCCCAGATGATACACCGCCTTCACCGTCGGCATCCGGTCTGCTTGGAACGCCTCGCGGAACTTCCCGCGCAGGCAGACATCTTCGAACTTCAACCCGCGCAGGTTCTTCCAGCGCTCGTCCGAACCCAGCTCGTCCACGATCAAGACGCGCTCCACGCCGCGGCGGTTCAACTCCGCCACCACGTTGCGCCCGATGAATCCGGCCCCGCCGGTCACCACGGTCCACGCCATCTTCTCCATTATAAGCAGCCTTTCACGGCCCCAACCCTATCACCTCCGCGCCCCCCCCTTCAAGCCGCAATCTCAGCCCCTTCGCCCAGCCTCTTCGCCCCCCCTGCGTTTCAGCGCGGCTCGCATCGGAAGCCGCCGGCCCGGCCGTTTCCCGCGCTTGACCTGCGCGCCATCCTCCCGCCATAGTTCCCGCATGGCCCGGTCTTCCCGCGAAAAATTCGAGTTCTTCATCCTGGCGGTCGTCTCCGACCGCCTGCGCGGTTTTCTGCCAGGCCTGCTGCGCTTCGTCCTCAAGAGCCTCTCGCGGCTCTACAGTTTCCTCATGAACATGCGCCTGGCCCTCTATGAACACCTCCTCCTCCGCTCCCAGACGCTCGGCTGCCAGGTCATCAGCATCGGCAACCTCACCGTCGGCGGCACCGGCAAGACCCCCGTCGTGGAGGTCTTCGCCCGCGCCCTCCAGAAGAACAGCCGCAAGGTCGCCATCCTCAGCCGCGGCTACATGAAGGTCGAAACCCCCTTTGCCGACAAGCTGAAGAATTTCATGACCTTCAAAACCCCCGAGCGCCAACCCCCGCGCGTCGTCTCCGACGGCGAACGACTCCTGCTCGATTCCGAAATGGGCGGCGACGAGCCCTACATGCTCGCCTCCAACCTCCCCAACGTCTGCGTCCTCGTGGACAAGGACCGCGTCAAGTCCGGCCGCTACGCCATCCAGAAGCTCGGCTGCGACACGCTCATCCTCGACGATGGATTCCAATATCTGCGGCTCAAGCACCGCGTGGACATCGTGCTGGTGGACCGCACCAACCCCTTCGACAACGGCTATGTCCTGCCCCGCGGCCTGCTCCGCGAATCCGTCCGCCACCTCTCCCGCGCCACCTTCATCTTCATCACCAAGTCCACGGGCGACGGCTCCCCCGAGCTGCGCCAGCAAATCCGCGCGCTGAACGACAAGGCGGAAATCGCCGAGTGCCGGCACACCCCCCGCCATTTCCAGGAAGTCTTCTCGGGCGAGCGGAAACCCCTCGCATTCGTCCGCGGGTTGAAGATCGCCGCGCTCTCCGGCATCGCCGCCCCGCGCGGCTTCGAGGAATCCATCCAGCGCCTCGGCGGCGAGCTCGTCCACCGCAAGCGCTTCGCCGACCACCACCGCTACACCCAACAGGAACTCCTCGACATGATCAACGCCAGCCGCGACCGCGGCGCCGAAGCCATCGTCACCACGGAAAAGGACGCCGTCCGCTTCCCCTGGATCGAACGGCGCGACCTCCCCCTCTACTTCCTCCGCGTCGAGATCGAACTGCTCAGCGGCGAAGAGGATTTCAACGCCCTCATCTCCCGCATCTGCTTCAAATAATTGCCCGCGCGCCGCATTTCGGAGTTAATTAACTCCGAAATAAGCTTCGCTCTCCGTGGAGTTGATCGCCAAATCCACCGAACTATCGCGAAAGAAACCCCGCCGAATCTTTCGGACTTAACTAAGTTCGAAATGATGTTCTTTTCCGAAAATGAGCGGATCATGCGTTGGCGCGGATTTCCATCACGTCCCCGTCTTGGACGACGTATCCCTTGCCTTCGAGGCGCAGCTTCCCCGCCTCGCGGCACGCGGCATGGGTTTTCTTCTCGATCAGCGTCTCCGCGTCGACCGTCTCCGCGCGGATGAAGCCCCGCGCCAGATCCGTGTGGATCTTGCCCGCCGCCGTCACCGCGTTGTCGCCCCGACGGATCGTCCACGCCCGCACCTCGTCCTCGCCCACGGTGAAGAAACTGATCAGATTCAAGGTGTGGTAGGCCGTCCGGATCAATCGCGCCCGCGCCGGCTCCGCAAGGCCGTAATCCTTGAGAAACCCGGCTTGGTCGGCGGCCGACAACGTCGCGATTTCCGCCTCCAGCGGCGCGCAAAACGCCAGAAGGTCGAGCCCCTTCGCCGCGCATGAGGCGCGCAACGGCTCGCAGCGTTCGCCCGTCGGATCGCCGTCGCCCGTGTTGGCGACCACCAGCACGCGCTTCTGCGACAGGAAACAAAAACTGCTGATGACCTTGTGCTCGTCGGCCGTCAGTTCCATATCGCGCAGCGCCCGGCCGGCGTCGATGGCCGTCTTGCACTTCTGCAACACCGCCAGCTCGGGCAGCCCCTGCTTCAAGCCCCGCTTGACCTCCTGCTCGATTTTTTCGATCCGACGCTCGATCTTCTCCAAATCCGCCATCGCCAAATCCAGCAGAATGGAGTCGAGTTGCCCCGCCGGATCGAGCGGCTTGCCCGCTCCATCCGTGTCGCCGTGCGATTGCACCACCAGCGCAAACGCATCCGCCTCCCCGAGAAAAGCGTTGAGCTGGCTGAACCCGCTGCCTTCCCCGCCCGACGGCAGCGCCACGTCCACGAAGGTGATCTCCGCCGGAATGTACTTCTTGGGGTGGAACAGGTCGCGCAGGACGGCCAGCCGGGCGTCGGGCACCTTGACCGTCCCGAGCCGGTGGGCGCCCTTCGTCGCGAAATGCGGGCCCTCCGGCGTCTGGATCAACGCGTCGAACACCGCCGTCTTGCCCGCCGACCGGGCGCCAATCAGATAGAGCAGCAAAGCCGCCATGGGGATCCTCTTTCAGGCGTGAAAAATGGCGGAGGGAGTGGGAATCGAACCCACGGGACGCGATTAACGCCCGCCCGATTTCGAGTCGGGTGCCTTAGGCCGCTCAGCCATCCCTCCGCA
>SABN01000075.1 GCA_009928955.1 Opitutia bacterium
GCCACGGCACCCGCAACCACAACCTGAAAAAGGGGACATTTCTAACGAGTCCAGAATGGGGACATTTCTAACGAGTCTTGACACCGGCGCGATCCGGATTGCGTCCGCTTGCGGACTGTGCCACCCTGACACCGTTGCGCCGGTTTGGCGAAGGAGAACAGCGATGAGCGGCAGAAGAATGGGCTGGGTGGCGGGCGCGGTGGCGCTGGCGGTGGGGTGCGGGTGCGCGGAGAAGAAGCCGGTGCTGCACCTCTACACGTGGTCGGACTATGTGAAGCCGGAGCTCGTCCAGCGCTTCGAGCGGGAGAACCACTGCCGGGTCGTCATCGACACCTACGATTCCAACGAGGCGATGTACGCCAAGCTGCGGGCCGGGGCGACGGGCTACGACCTGCTGTTTCCCAGCAGCTACATGGTCAAGATCATGGACGAGCAGGGCATGCTCCGGAGGCTCGATCCCGCGCAGCTGCCCAACCTCCGGAACATCGATCCCGCCTATCTGGCCATGGCGGTCGACCGGGCGATGGACCACAGCGTGCCCTATACGGTCACCCTCACCGGCCTGGGCTATCTGGGCGGCAAGGTGGAGAATTTCGAGCCCACGTGGGCCATGCTGGACCGCGAGGATCTCCGGGGCCGGATGACGATGCTGAACGACCACCGCGAGACCATCGGCGCCGCGCTCAAGTTCCTGGGCTACAGCCTCAACACCCTCGACGACCGCGAACTCGCCGAGGCCAAGGCCGTCGTCCTGCGCTGGAAGAAGAACCTGGCCAAGTTCGAGAACGAGCAGTACAAGAACGGCCTCGCTTCCGGCGAATTCCGGCTGGTCCACGGCTACAGCGGCGACCTGATGCTGGTGCAGAGCGAGAACGAGGACATCCAGATCGCCATCCCCCGCGAGGGGGCCGCGCTGAGCTTCGACGACATGGTGATCCCGGCCGGCGCCCGGCAGATTGAGCTCGCGCACCGGTTCATCAATTTCGTGCTCGACCCGCATGTGGCCGCGGAACTCACGGAGTTCATCTACTTCCTGTGTCCGAACGAGGTCAGCTATCAGCATCTCTCCGCGGAGCTCCGCGAAGATCCCATCCTCTTCCCGCCGCCGGAGGTGGTCGAGAAGTTGGAGATGATCGGCGATCTCGGAGAAGGCAACGCCAAATACGCGAAGCTCTGGGACGAGATCAAGGCCGGGGAATAGGGGGGGCGGCCGGCTGAAATCCGGGGCGGCCCCGCCCGGTTTCAAGCCACCAGATTCCCCTCCGATCCCGCCCGTTTCCATCAAACTCCGCCACCCCTTGGAAGGCGGTCCGTAACCCCTTGCGAAAAAGCGAATTGCGGCCCCTAAAACCACATATTGTTGTGGTCTTGACAATTTACAGCCACATTTTGTTGATGCCTGTGGACTTTTTTCAGGATTTGTTCGTTTGCCGGTTGTCCTGCGGGGGCGGATGCCGTTGAATGTCTTCAAACGGTGCGGGATCTTTGTGGTCTTGTACCGTTCTGATTTTCGATGGAGCACGAGCCAAAGGATGGACCGGGAATGAACAAGACCGAGACGGCGATTTTCGACGGGTTCCGCAAGCGCGACGGCATGGTGGTTCCGTTCCGCCGCGACAAGATCGCCCAAGCCATCTTCCGCGCGGCCGACGAGGTGCGCCGCCGCGACCACGTCGAGGTGGGCGAGGCCATGCCCGAGCAGATGGCCGACCTGGTGGTCCAGCAGCTGTCCGATCCGCGCAGCGAATACCACGTGTCGGCCGACGAGCAGGGGCATCGCATCCCGCACATCGAGGACATGCAGGACCTGATCGAGATCGTGCTGGCCGAGCAGGGCTACGCGCCGATCGTCGCCGCCTTCAAGCGCTTCCGCAAGCACCGCCAGCTGGCCCGCGAGCGCATCCGCGTGCGCAACCACCATCGCCGCGAGGGCGCCGAGAAGCCGGTGGACCTGACGGACGCGAGCATGCTGCTGGTCGAATCGGTCGCGCGGGGCCGCACGCTGCCGTGGGACCGCAAGGAGCTGATCGACACGCTGGTGCAGCACACCGACCTGAACGGCGAGGTGGTGCTGAACATCGCCAAGACGGTGGAGAACCAGATCATCGCCAGCGGCATGAGCAGCGTGGACAGCACGCTGATCCGCGAGCTGCTGAACAACGAGCTGGCGCTGCGCGGCTACCGCCACCAGCTGCGCGACCTGTCGGTCTATGGCGTGTCGCGCCAGTTCGTGGACCGGCTGATGAACGCGAAGAGCCTGGAGAACAGCAACATCGTCAACAACAACCCCGAGGCGGTGCAGCTGGGCATCGCGGAGCTGGTGCTGAAGCAGTGGGCCCTGGACGCGATCTTCTCGGCGGACCTGAAGAACGCGCACAACACCGGCGCGATCCACCTGCACGACCTGGGCTATCCGCACCGGGTCTACTGTTCGTCGCATTCCGTCGAATACGTCAAGAAGTACGGCCTGCGCGGGTTGAACAACCTGAACAACGACAGTTCGCCGGCCGCCAGCGCGCACGTGCTGACCGGCCACCTGAACACCTTCGTGGCGTCCATGCAGGCGAACTACGCGGGCGCGCTCGGGTTGGCCTACATCAACATCATGTTCGCCCCGTACCTGCGCGGCAAGAGCGCCAAGGAAATCCGCCAGGTCGCCCAGGGGCTCATCTTCGGCGGCGCGCAGAACGCGTTCTCGCGCGGCGGCCAGACGATCTTCCTCGACTTCAACATCCACAGCGGCGTGCCGAGCTACCTGAAGGCCGTGCCGGCCGTGGGCTCCTGCGGGCGCTACATGTTGCGCCGCGCCGACGGCGGAATCGCCCGGTTGGAAGAGGTGATCCGCCCCGAAAAAGACGCCAACGGCAACCGCATGATGGAGCTGTTCATGGAGGACGGCGACGGCTCCCGCCGCTGCGTGCTGCGCGAGCTGGCCGATGCCAAGCACGGGCAGGCGCTGGACTCCGCCGTGCAGGCGGATCTCGAGGCGCGCGGCGAGCGCATCCTGACCTACGGCGACTTCGAGGAGGAAGCCCGCGAGCTGACGTGCGCCTTGCTGGGCGTGTGGGAGGAGGGCGACGCCAACGGGCACGTCTTCGAGTTCCCCAAGTGCGATTTCCACGTCAGCGCCGAGACCTTCACCGATCCCGCGCAGATGGCGGTCTACCGGCGCGCGTGCGAGGTGGCCAGCCGCAACGGCTCGGTCTATTTCATCTTCGACCGCGACGAGGTCACGCTGTCCGCCTGCTGCCGCCTGCGGACGACGATCCAGGACAACTACATGCTGCGGCATCCCGAAAGCCTGCGCTTCTGCGGCTTCCAGAACGTGACCATCAACATCCCGCAATGCATGTACCGCGCCGCGCGCGCGGGCGAGCGCACCTACGAGGGGCTCGTCGCCGAGATCGACAAGATGATGGACCTGGCCGTGAAGGCCCACGAGCAGAAGCGCGCGCGCATCGCCGAGATGATCAGCGGCCCCGGCTTCCCGCTGTGGCAGATCGGCAAGCCGGCCTGCGACGGCAAGCCCTACGTCGAGCTGGACAAGGCCACCTACATCATCGGGCTCATCGGCGTGAACGACGCGGTGAAGTTCCTGATCGGGAAGGAATTCCACGAGAGCGAGGAGGCGCTGCGCATGGGCGAGCGGCTCGTGTCGCACATGTTCCTGCGCTGCAAGAAGCTTTCCGTGAAGCACAAGATGAAGCTCACGCTGGAGGAATCGCCCGCCGAGAGCGCGGCGCGCCGCCTGGCCAAGGCCGATCTGGTGTACTACCGCGAAGAGGCGCTGCAGGTCTACAAGGGCGGCAGCGAGGACGTGGCCTACTACACCAACAGCGTGCACCTCTCCGCCGACGCGCCCGTCTCGCTGGTCGAGCGCATCCGCAAGCAGGCGCGGTTCCACAGCCTGATCGAGAGCGGGGCCATCACCCACGCCTTCATCGGCGAGGAGCGGCCGTCGCCGAAAGCCATCGAGGCGCTGATGCGCGAGACGTTCTTCCGCACGCAGTCGGCGCAGGTCACCCTGTCGCCGGAGTTCACGTACTGCCTCGACTGCGGCCACAACATGCGCGGTCTGAAGGAGCGCTGCACCGCCTGCGGCTCGGCGCGCACCGAAGGCGAAACGCGCGTGGTGGGCTACTTCAGCAAGATCAGCAACTGGAACCAGAGCAAACGCAACGGCGAACTCCCGGCGCGCCAGCGCGGCCTCTACGCCGTGGAGGCCGCCTGCGCCCCCGCGCCGGCGGCGTGCGTCGCGCCCCAGCCCGCGGAGGCTTGAGCCATGTCCAAGACCTATCAAGTCCACGTGTTCGGCAAGCCCGGCTGCGACAAGTGCCACACCCTGAACGGGCGGCTCGACGACCTGCTCCAAGAGGCCGAATGGGCCGATTTCGAGAAGATCTACCACGATCTCGAGACCGAATCCGGCCTCGTCGAATTCTGCGAGGCCGAATGCCTGAATCCCCAGCGGGTGCCTGGCTTCTACGTCTCGAAGGCCGATCCCGCTTCCGGCCGGCAGGCGCCCCTGCCGAATCCGGATCCCGGCGCGGCCGACGCCCCCGGCGGCGCCAGCGCCCTCTACACGTGGGTGGGCCTGCAGACGGATTATTCCTCCGTCGGCCGGGGCGTCATCACGCCCCGGATGATCGAAGCCGTGCTGCGCCAAGCCAAGGCCCTCTGAACCGGTCCCGCGCCATGGACCGGTCCCCCGTCTTCGGCATCCTGCAGAATCCGTCGATGGTGGATTACCCCGGCAAGCTCGCCGCGGTCTTCTTCCTGTCCGGCTGCAATTTCCGGTGCGGATTCTGCCACAACGCCCGGCTGATGCAGGACGTCGACGCCGCGGGCCTGCCGTGGCCCGAGGTCGAGGACGCCTGCCGGCGGTTCCGGGAAAACTGGGTCCAGGGCGCCGTGGTCACCGGCGGCGAGCCCACGCTCCATCCCGGCGTCTTCCCGGTCGTCGAGAAGCTGCGCGAACGGGGGTTTGCGGTCAAGCTCGACACCAACGGCTCGCGTCCGGATGTCCTCGCGCGCCTCCTGCCCTTGGTGGACTACGTCGCCATGGACGTGAAGTTCGCCCCGGCGGACTACGCCGCGCGCGCGGGATTCGGCGACCTCGATGCGCTCACCGAATCCATCCGCATGATCCAGGAGCGCGCGGCCGCCTACGAATTCCGCACCACGGTCATCGAGGCCTGGCACGGCGAGGCGCAGATGCATCTCATCGGCAAATGGGTGCGGGGGGCCAAGCTGCACGTCCTGCAGGCGTTCGTGCCGCGCGACGACCTCCCCGATCCCGCCTGCCGCGCCATGCGCGAGACCCGCTCCGAGGTCATGCATCCGCTCGCCGACGTCCTGCGCCGCTACGTCGGCCGCGTCGAGATCCGCGGCGAGTTCTAGCGCGAGGTCCCGGCGCGGTCCCTCCGCGAAAAAACCGGCAGCGGAAGCTGCCGGTTGCTCTTCGCGGGCGCCGCGAGCGGCGCCGGAAGCGATGGAATCATTCCACCACGGTGATCGTTTGGATCGTGAACAGGCGGTTGGCGTCCACGCCCGTCGCTTCGACGATCTTGCCATCCTTGTCGGCCAAGGTCTTGCCTTCGCCGTTCACGATGTCCACCTTGTATCCGTGCGTGCCATCCGCCGGATTGATGAAGATCACCATCAAGGCGCCATCGGGGCCGTTGACGACGCTGACTTCACCTTTGATGGTGATTTCGCCGGCGGGGGCGGCGACGGCGGCCACGGCCGTTTCCACCGCCGCCGCCACCGGTGCGGCATCTGCCGCGGGCACTTCGGGAACTTGGGCGAAGGATGTGGACCAGGCGAGACCGAACACGCACAACGCGATCATTTTCTTCATGTTGACTGTTTCTTTCTGCCTGGATATCAGGCAAGAACAGGGTGGCTCCGCCTGCCGGGAATCACAACCAAAATAGAGGCGCGGAGGTAGAACGCGGTACGGAAAATGGGGGAGACGCCGGTGCGAGGGAAATTCCGTCACCGGCGTCCACGGAGCGGGAGCCAGGCGCGGAGGCGCGGGGTCAATAGGTGAAGAGAACCTCCGCGTGGTCGTTGGGATTCCGGTATTGGGCGGCTTCCTTGACCCGGCCGAACAGGATGGTGGAAGCCTGCCCTTGGTTCATCGCGTGGACGATCTCGCCGAGGGTGCGGCCCTCCTGCAGGCCCCGCACCAGCGTGCGCAGGATTTCCGGAGCCATGGCGACGGTGGTGCAGGCATAGGTGGTGGCGATGAAATCGACCGTCGGGAATCGCGCGTTCCAGATCTCGCGGAAATACGAGTCGGTCCGGCATCCCAAATAGCCGAAGACCTTGCAGGAAACGACCAGGTCTTGGAGCCCTTGGCTGCCCCCTTGGATCTGGACGAATCCATCGCCGAGATCTTCCAGAACGACATCTCCCTCGGCGAGGGTGCGGCGGGGCACGACCAGCGTTTCCCGGCCCATGCGCAGCGGCGGCTCCCCATTCGTTTCGTCGAAAACGATGCCTTTGCCGACGTTGGCGTGCCCGAAATACAGCACGATCGTGTCGTGGGCGAACGAATGGATCAGCTCTTCCCGCGAACGGAGCCATCGGGCGGAGATCCGGTTGCTGGATTGGAGCGAGCAATCGCGGATCATCCGGTCCAGCCGCGCGCGGACCATGGGATCCGCGTTGTAGATGCCGATGGTGATCTGGCCCTGTTCGATCAGCTGGCCGTAATTCCAATGGTCGGAAAACCGGCGGTCGTTCGGGATCGCCGCGAAGGGGGGGGGCGGACCGCCGAAGTCGGCGCCGGGGGGCCGCCCGTCCTCTGGCGAACGGTCCACGGACAGGTACAGGTCCACATTGTCCGGGCTGGGGGTCAACCCCCAGGACGCCAAGACCTTTCGGGCGGCCAGCCGGCCAACGACACGATCCGTCAATGCCTCGATCGGACCCCGCAACGCCAGAGCGGCCAGCCCCAGCAGAGGCAGAAAAACAAAGATGAATCGACGCCGCATGCCTATGAATCCAGAGGTGTTTCTTGGCGGAAAGGCTACGCGAGCGGGACCGGGAAGACAATGGGAAAGGGGAGGGGGAAGGGGCGGGCGGAAAAGCGCCGGGAAAGGTATATCGCAGCCATCCCCATCGAACCTGAGAACGGGTGGGGTGTAGGCCCGCCCTCTGTGGCGGGCGGGAGTCCCGCCGGACGTAGAGGTCCGGCCTGCAACGAGTGAACCGCTCTAGGGGAGGGCTTCTTCGATCACCTCGACGGCGGATTCGCCGAGGACTTCGGCGCCGCGGCGGACGGGGTCGGTCTTGGGGCGAGTGGCGCGGGGGATTGGCAGGTCCGCAATAGATTCAGGATTCGCCAGGCATCTTCATCCGGAAGGCCCTGCGGCTGGAGATATTGGCTGACTTCTGCTTCGCAGGCCCGGGAATATCGCAGATCGGGATGCTGTTCCAACGTGGCGGCGGCCCACTCGTTGGTGGCCGGGGCCTGCTCGATCCTCGCCTGCTC
Source organism: Opitutia bacterium (assembly GCA_009928955.1). Classification (GTDB taxonomy): domain Bacteria; phylum Verrucomicrobiota; class Kiritimatiellia; order CAIQIC01; family Lenti-01; genus Lenti-01. The sequence goes on from SABN01000075.1 coordinate 7,502, forward strand.
TTCTTTCCGCACCCGGTCCCGAAGACGGTTGGCGGCCTCCCGGGAGTCTCGCATGGTCCGGAGATGTATTTTCTATTGTTCGTTCTCCTCTCGGTCGATCTTCTGCCGTTCCTTTTCAAAGCTGGGTTTCCCGGAGCAGCCGCAACTCCCACTGGCCGAGCAACGCGGCGTCTTTGGGGGAGGGCTTTTGTGCGATCGGGACTCGTCCGGAATCCACAACGGTGACCCAGAATCCATCCACGCGGGATTCCGACAAATTTTTGGCCGACGAGCGCGAGGGGGGGCGCGACGGCGGTGTTCCACGCGAGGCCGACGGCGGGCAGGGCGATGGTGTTCACGCCGAGGTTCCACGTGTCGGCGGCGGCGGCGGTGAATGGTTTGGGACATTCTCCCCCATTCGCGCCATCCGCACATTTCGCGGTTAAGCGGTTCGACGGTTTTTCCGGTTCTCTGGCTTGGGCGCTTGCGCGGGGAAGGGGGGGTGTGCAAATATGCGGGGTTGCGCGTCGGGATCGGTCCGGCGCGGATGAGCATTGTTTGAATAGAGGAGAGCAGCCATGTCCGATCGTTTTCAGCCGTTGAGCATCGACCAAGTCGCGCCGTGGGTATTCGGGGAGTTGGAGAAGCGCGGGACCGTCTTCGGGATTCCGAAGGAATTGTTCTTCCGTCCGGCGGCGGGCGATGCGTTCCGGACGGCGATCTACGGGCAGGCGCTGGACACGCCGTTCGGCGTGGCGGCGGGGCCGCATTCGCAGATGGCGCAGAACATCGTGGCGGCGTGGCTGACGGGCTCGCGGTTCATCGAGCTGAAGACGGTGCAGACGCTGGACGAGCTGGAGGTGTCGAAGCCGTGCATCGACATCCAGGACGAAGGCTACAACGTGGAGTGGTCGCAGGAGCTGAAGGTCGACCAGTCGTTCAACGAGTACCTGATGGGGTGGGTGCTGATCCACGCGCTGCAGCACAAGCTGGGGTTCAAGGGCGCGCCGGGAATGGTCTACAGCATGAGCGTGGGCTACAATTTGGAGGGCATCCTCAAGCCGAACGTGCAGAGCTATCTGGCGCGGATGGACAATGCGGGGACGGCGCTGGAGGCGACGATCGCGGCGGTGGCGAAGGTGTACCCGGCGGTGAAGGATCTGCAGATCCCGGCGCGGCTGTCGGACAACGTGACGCTGTCGACGATGCATGGATGTCCGCCGGACGAGATCGGGCGGATCGCGGCGTACCTGATCGAGCAACGCGGGCTGCACACGAACGTGAAGCTGAATCCGACCCTGCTGGGGCCGGAGCAGTTGCGGGGCATCCTGAACGGCGACCTGGGCTTCCGGCAGGTGACGGTGCCGGACGAGGCGTTCGGGCATGATTTGAAGTATCCGGATGCGCTGGTGATCCTGAACGACCTGCGGGCGCGCGCGGCGAAGAAGGGCGTGGTGTTCGGGGTGAAGCTGTCGAACACGCTGGAGGTGATCAACCACCGGAACGAATTCTCCAAGAAGGAGAAGATGATGTACCTGTCGGGGCGGCCGCTGCAGGCGATCACCGTGAACCTGGCGGCGAAGCTGGCGAAGGAATTCAAGGGCGACCTGCTGATGTCGTATGCGGGCGGGGCGGATTGCTGGAACATGGCGGAGTTGCTGGCGTGCGGCATGGCGACGATCACGACAAGTTCGGACCTGCTGCGGCCGGGCGGTTTCTCGCGGACGCTGCAATATATTTCCGAGACGGCGGCGGCGATGCAGGCGGCGGGCGCGAAGGACCTGCCGACGTTCATTCTCGCGAAGGCGGGGGCGAAGGGCGGCGACCCGAAGGCGGCGGCGCTGGCGAATCTGGTGAAGTATGTCGAGACGGTGAAGCAGAGCCCGCTTTACCAGCGCGACACGTTCGAGCGGCACACGACCAAGACGGCGCGTCCGCTGGGGCTGTTCGATTGCGTGAAGGCGCCGTGCGTGGACATCTGCCCGATCAGCCAGGACGTGCCGGCCTACATGCAGGCGGTGAAGGACGGGAAGTTCGACGAGGCGGCGCGGATTGTCCGCGTCGACAACCAGATGGGTCATTCGCTGGGCCGCGCGTGCGACCACGACTGCGAGCTGCCCTGCACGCGCGTGCATTACGACCACCCGCTGGCGATCCGCGAAATGAAGCGGTTCATCATGGAGACAGGCAAGGATCCGGCGGTGAAGGTGGGCGCGGCGCGCAAGGGCAAGGTGGCGATCATCGGCGCGGGGCCGTGCGGCCTTTCGACCGCGGGTTTTCTGCGCGAGGGCGGGCTCGACGCGACGATCTTCGACGCGCGGCCGCAGGCCGGCGGCATGGCGACGATGACGATTCCGGGCTACCGGCTGATGCCGGCGGTGGTGCAGAAGGATGTGAAGCGGCTGGAAGCCGCAGGCGTGAAGTTCGAATTCGGCAAGGTGGCCGGGCGCGATTTCACCTTCGATGGCCTGAAGCAGGCGGGCTATGACTACATCGTCGTGGCGGCGGGTGCCCAGAAGGGCTCCGCGCTGGGCATCGAAGGCGAACAGGCCGAAGGCGTGCTGGACGGCATCTCGTGGCTGCGCGAGGTGTGGGACGGCAAGGTCAAGGCGCTGAAGGGCCGGGTGGGCGTGATCGGCGGCGGCGACGTGGCGATGGACTGCGCGCGCGTGGCCAAGCGCCTCGGCGGCGAGGTGACGGTGATCTACCGCCGCACGCGCGAGGAAATGCCGGCGCACCACGAGGAATTGATGAGCCTGCTGCACGAGCGGATTCCGATCCAGGAACTCTCGGCGCCGAAGGCCATCGTGGTGGCGGACGGCAAGGTGAAGGGCCTGCGCTGCGCGACGATGCAGCTGGGCGAGCCGGATGCCTCCGGGCGCCGGCGTCCGGTCGAGGTGCCGGGGGCGGACTTCACGCTGGAGCTGGACGTGCTGATCGCGGCGATCGGCCAGCAGCCGCTGATGGATTTCCTGAAGGGCAGCGGCATCGAGACCAACCGCAAGGGCTACATCGTGGCCGATGGCAACGGGATCACGTCGGTGAAGGATGTTTTCGCGGGCGGCGACGCGGTGAACGACGGGCCGCTTTCGCTGGTGAAGGCGGAAGGCGACGGCAAGAAGATCGCGGCGGAGATCCTGCGGCGGGTGGCGGGCGTCGAGCCGGCGGAGGAGCCGATGCGCTGCACGGGCGGACTGGATCTGGCCGCGGAGCTGAAGAAGCAGGCCATCCGCATCCCGCGCGTGGCGATTCCCGAACTGCCGCTCTCGCAGCGCACGGGCCTGGACGAGGTCATCCGGACGCTGTCGACCGAGGCCGCGCAGGCCGAGGCGGCGCGCTGCATGCGGTGCGACCGGTTCTGCTCGCTCTGCACGAGCGTATGCCCGAACCAGGCGTTTCTGACGTACCAGAGCCGGCCGTTCGCGGCGGAGCTGGCGACGTGGACGGTGACGGGCGGGCAGGTGGTCGCGGGCAAGCGCGTGAAGTTCGCGGCGGTGCAGGCCTCGCAGACGGCGGTGCTGACGGACTACTGCAACGAATGCGGCAACTGCGCGACGTTCTGCCCGACGGCGGGCCGGCCGTACCAGGACAAGCCGCGGATCTACGCGCACAAGGGCGAGTTCGAGGCGCAGGCCGACAACGCGTTCCGGATCACGGGCGCGGGCGCCAGCCGCAAGATCGCGGGCCGGTTCGCGGGCGCGACGCACACGCTGGCGCCGCAGGGCGCGGGATTCGTGTACCGCGCGCCGGGGCTTTCCGTGGCGCTGGACGCGGATCTGCAGCCGGCGGGCGCGCCCGAGGTGAGCGCGCCGGAAGGCGCGAGCCTCGGGCTGGTGCCGGCGGCGGTGATGAAGGTGCTGCTGTGCGGCATCGCGCCGGAGCAACTGCCGGTGGTGGAATAACCGGCCCGGTCAAATTCCAAGACCGAAAGGGCGGAACGGTGAAACCCGTTCCGCCTGTCGTTCCATCGGGTTGAGCGCAGATTCCTGGACCTCCGTATTGCATCGACCATCCAGCGGGGGGGGCAGTTGTTTATAAACAACTGTACAAATCATTGGGTTTCACGTGCGAGGCTCAGCCGCGCGGAGCTTTACTGGACCTGTTGCAGCAGCTTGGCCAGAGCACGCGCCAAGGGGTGTGGCGGCACCTTGAAGTGAATCCGCTTCGCTTTCCTTGACGTAAATCCACTGCTTGCCAACGGTTGCAAATGTTGCGCCAAGGCAGATCGGGGCAAGTTCATTTTCCGTTGCAATTCTGCCGTCGTCAGGGGATTCCCGGTCAGGGCTCGAACGATGGCGATGCGGCGATCATGGGCAAGGCCATTGGCGATGCCACACATTTCGATGTCGCGTTCCGGGGGGAAGGAGGCCAGCGCGGCTTGAATGGCCTTGAGCAGGGGTGCTGCGGAAAGAACTTGCGGATCAACTTCCATTCGGTAGACAAGGGGCAGGCCCTTGCGTTCGGATTTCAGCAGGCCGCGGGATTGAATTCTGCGCAGTTCTTGGCTTGCATCAGATCGTTTCACGCCGACAGCCGCTCCCAGTTCCGTGACGCTTCGGCCCGGTTTCTCATGAAGTTGCCGCAACAGCTGGATTCGTTTCTCTCCCGCAAGCATTTTGCAGGTTCGCCACAATGTTGGATTCAAATTTGCCATGCGGGTTTGTTCCTCTGGCGGAAAAGATAATCGCAGGCCCTCGCCAATGTACAGTTGTTTGTAAACAACGGTCGCCGGCTGGTAGACAGCGGAGCTCGGGACATGCTAGGGTGGCGGCGAGAACAGGGAGGCGCGATGAACGAACTTGGCTTGTCCTTTTTGAAATGGCTGCAGGCGCACCGCCCGCCGGAAATCGAGAATTTCTTCCTTGGGGTCACGAAGGTCGGCGAGGGGTTTTGGATCCTGGCCATCGCGGGGTCGCTGTTCTGGCTTTTCGGGGCGCGCCTCGCCTACCGCGTGGGCTTCGCGCTGTCAGCGGGCGACCTGCTGACGGGCGCGCTGAAGAGCACGTTCTGCGTGCCGCGCCCGTGGGTGCGCGACTTGTCGATCCTGCCGGTGCCGGAGGCGCAGTGGGGGGCGTTCGGCTATTCGTTCCCGAGCGGCCACGCGGCGAACACGGCGGTGCTGTGGGGCGGCTTGGCGGCGGCGGTCCGCCGGTGGTGGGCGTGGGTCCCCGCGCTGCTGTGGATCGGGCTGATGGCTTTTTCGCGGATGGTGCTGGGCGTGCATACGCCGGTGGACGTGGCCGGATCGCTGCTGCTGGCCATCCCCGTGGTCTGGGCGATGGGGGGGGTCTATGATTGGACGGAGCGGAATCCATCGCGCGCGTGGCGGGTGCTGGCGGGTGCGGCGCTGGTGGCGGGCGCGGCGTGGCTGTTCGTGCGCTACAAGCCGATGCCGCCGGAGGCGGACCCGAGATTCTCCAGGGATGCGTTCCGGTCGGTGTGGGGCATGCTGGGGTTTTTCGGGGCGTGGTTCGTGGAGCGGAAGTACATCCGGTTCGATCCAGCGAAGCTGGGCGGATACCGCCTCGTGGCGGTGGTGCTGGGCGTGCTGGGGCTGTCGCTGCTGATCAGGAACCTGCCGCAGCTGTTGGCGCCGTGGCTGGGGCTGGAGGGGGCGTCCTACGTGGCGGCGGCGGCGAATCCGGTCTGGATCTTCGTGGTCTGGCCGTTCCTGCTGCGCGGTCTGGAGCAGCCTGCGCCGCGCTGAGGCGGGCGAGGTGGGGGGGGCGCGAGTTCCCGCATGGGGGGCGGCGGAGCCGCTTTCTTCAGGGCCAGGTCGGGGCTGGGGGGATGTAGTCGGGATTGCGGGTCAGGTCGACGTAGACGAGGTAGTGGTCGGAGACATGTCCGTTGAGGCCGGGCGGGGTCAGGTTGTTGGCGGTGTCGGTGCCTTTCTGGATGGCCTGGGGCGGCGAGACGCGCCAAGGGCCGTCGCCGGCCAGGTTCTTCGAGGCGAAGACGCGGTCGAAGGCGGCGGGGGGGAAGACCATCAAGGGGTCGCCGGTTTCGCCGGGTTGCCGCGTGGGGATGGTGGTGCGTTCTGCGATGGGGCGTCCGCGCCAGAGATCGACGTAGGAGCCGGCGAGGGGTTCGAGGGAGGGATCGGCGGCGAAGGCGTCCGAGTCGGGGTCGACGTTGGTGTCGCCGAGGATGAGCGCGGAGGTGGAGGCGGGAAGGTTGCGCAGGTTTTCGGAGACGGCGTCGGCGGCGATGTGGTGGAGGGCGATGGCGCGCTGGGCTTGGTTCCGGGGGGCTTCGCCGAAGTTGGATTTGAGGTGGATGTCGTAGACGAGGAGCTTGGCGCCGCCGCCCAGGTCGAAGTCGGCGGAGAGGGTGCCGCGGGTGGGGCGGCCGACGCCCGCGAGATTGGAGAAGCTGAGCTGGCGGACCTGGCCGGGGCGCAGGCGCGAGAGCAGGGCCAGGTTGAGCTTTTCGTTTTCGCCGGAGGAGTGGCGCAGCTTGGAGATGTAGATGCAGGGGTAGGGATCGGCGAACTGGTCGTTCAGGAATTCGAGGGTGCGGCCGTTTTCGATTTCCTGCAGGACGAGGATGTCGGGGTTGGCTTCGGCGATGAGGGCGGCGGCGGCGCGGGCGTGGGTCATGAAGACCTCGGGGGTGCGCTCGGGACCGTCGTTGCGGCCATCGGTGAAGTGTTCGAGGTTGTAGGAGGCGACGCGGATGCGGTCGGGGAGGGGCGGGGCGGGGGCACCTGGGCTGCCGCGGTCGGTACGGGGACTGGCTGCCCTGCCAGCATCCGGTCGAATCGGTCGATGAGTTGCGCCACCTCCACGACATCCCCAAAACGGGCCGCATCGATACAGGCCAGTTCAAAGGCAAGTCGCGGATGCTGGGAGGAAGCCACCTTTTCCACCCCTTCAACCAGC
>SABN01000076.1 GCA_009928955.1 Opitutia bacterium
GGCGGGGGTGTAGAGCTCGGGGTGGGGGCGGGGCGCGCCGACGGGGATCGGGCAGAAGTTGTGCACGCTGTCCACGCGGACGGCGCGGGAAGCCACCATGGCCTTGACGCCGGGGATGAGCTCGGCGCGCAGGTCGTAGCCGAGCTCCACGCGTTCGAGGCCCAAGGCGAGGATCTCCTCGACCATGGCCTCGCCGGCATGGTGCCGTCCGGCGTTCCAGCGGGTGCTGATGGCCAGCGGCATCATTTCTCCGCCTGCGCCTGGATGGCGGTGATGGCCACGGTGTTGACGATGTCGGTGACGGTGCAGCCGCGGGAGAGGTCGTTGACGGGTTTGCGCAGGCCCTGCATGACCGGGCCGATCGCGACGGCGCCGGCGGACCGCTGCACGGCCTTGTAGGTGTTGTTGCCGGTGTTGAGGTCGGGGAAGATGAAGACGGTGGCGCGTCCGGCGACCTGCGAATGGGGCATCTTGGTGCGGGCGACTTCGGCGTCGATGGCGGCATCGTACTGGATGGGGCCTTCGATGGGCAGCTCGGGCGCCAGCGCGTGCGCGATCTCGGTGGCTTCGCGCACGCGTTCGACATCGGCGCCGCCCCCCGAGGCGCCGGTGGAATAGGAAAGCATCGCCACGCGCGGCTCCACGCCGAAGGTCTGGGCCGTCTGGGCGGAGGTGACGGCGATTTCGGCCAGTTGCCGGGCGGTGGGGTTGGGATTGACCGCGCAGTCGCCGTAGACCAGCACGCGGTCCTTCAGGCACATCAGGAAGACGGAGGAGACGATCGAGAAGCCGGGCTTGGTGCGGATGAACTGGAGGGCGGGGCGGACGGTGTGCGCCGTGGTGTTGACGGAGCCGGAGACCATGCCGTCGGCCAGCCCCTTGTAGACCATCATCGTGCCGAAATAGGACGCGTCGGCCATGACGGTCTCGGCCATGTCGGGCGTCATGCCTTTCTCCTTCCGCAGCTCGTGGTAGGTGTGGACGAAATCCCGGAAGTGCGGCGACTGGACGGGGTGGATGATCTCCACGTTGGAGAGGTTGAGGCCCAGATGCGAGATCTTGCCGCGGATCTTCTGCTCGTTGCCCAGCAGGATGATGTCGGCGATGCCGCGCAGGACCACCTGTTCGGCCGCGAAGAGGATCCGGTCCTCTTCGCCTTCGGGCAGGACGATGCGCTGGCGGGGGGACTGGGCGCGCTGGATGAGCCCGAACTCGAACATCTTGGGCGTGACCACGCCGGTCTTGGCCGTCTTCAGCAGATCCACGAGCTTCTGGGTGTCCACGTGCGATTCGAACAGGGCCAGCGCGGTGGTGATCTTGCGCGTGGCGCCCGGATAGATGCGCGAGTGCAGGCGCGAGACGGCGGTGACCGTTTCGAAGGTGTTGCCGGGCACGGAAAGGACCGGCACCATGTTCTTGACCTCCTTGAGGAGGGTGCCGACGGCGCCCGAAGGCTTGAATCCGTTGGTCAGGACGATCCCGGCGATGTGGACCGGCTTGGCGGAGTTGAGCTTGAGCATCACGCCCAGCAGATTGCCGAAGCGGTCGCCGGAAATGAACAGCAGCGCGCCGTCCTTGAGCTGGGAGAGGAAGATTTCGGGGGAGGAGTCCGCCACGCTGAACGAAGTGGCCTGGAGGGAGTCGAGCAGATCGGACCGGTAGAAGGTCTCGGCATGGAGGGCCTGGGCGATCTCGCTCATCATCGGGGCGGCCAAGGCCATGTCCTGGGGGAGCGCGAAGACGGGGAGGCCTTCATGCCGCGAGGTGCGGAGGAAGTCGGGCAATTCCGCGATGCGGTCGGCGGGGAACCGGTTCAGGATGGCGGCCAGCACCTTGCAATCATCCTCCTGGAAACTTCGGATCGCGAAATCCAGATTGGCGACTTGGCCGTCGGAGCCGACTTTCCGGCCATCGACGATCAAGAGCACGGGGGCGTCGATGTTCCGGGCGATGGCGGCGTTGATGTTGAATTCGAACGCGGAAGTCTCGCCTTCGAAGTCGGAGCCCTCGCAGACGACGAAGTCGAAGCGCTCGGCCACGGCGGTGTAGCGTTCGAGGATGCCGTCGAGCAGGGCGGAGAGCTTGCCCGCCCGGATGAGTTCGCCGGCCTCGCGGCTGGTGTAGGCGAACGCCTCCTCGTAGGGGAGGTCGAGCCGGAAATGGCTGGTGATGAGCGCGATGTCGTTGTCCGGCTCGGGGCTGCCCCGTTCGGCGGCGATGATGGGGCGGAAAAAGCCCACATGGCCGACCTTCTTGACCATCATTTCCATCACGCCCAGCGCGATCGCGGACTTTCCGCTGCTGGACTCCGTCGCGGCGATATACACATTGCGGGACATCGAACACCCTTTCCAAAGAGGAGGCCCACGAGGCCAACCCTACATTCGGAGACATCCTACCGGCTCCGTGCGGCCGGCGCAAGCAAACCCGCACCGGCCATTCCGCAAATAGGATTGAACGGGGGCGGGGCGTCTGCTAAAACGGAGCTCCAATGAAGATATTGCTGACAGGCGGCTCGGGATACATTGGCAGCGTGACCACGGAACTGCTGTGCGCGGACGGCCACGAGGTGGTCGTGTTCGACAATCTCGAGCGGGGCCACCGGGAGGCGGTCGATCCCCGGGCGCGGCTGGTGGTGGGCGACTTGCGCGATCCGGCGGGCATCCGCGAGGCGATGCGCGCGGTGAAGCCGGACGCCGTGGTGCATTTCGCCGCCTACGCCTTGGTGGGCGAGTCCATGCAGGATCCGACGCGGTATTTCGAGAACAACCTGGGCGGCGGCCTGCATCTGCTGGAGGCCATGCTCCGCACGGGGGTGAAGAAGATCATTTTCTCCTCCACCTGCGCCACCTATGGCCAGCCCGAGACGATGCCGATGACCGAGGCGATGCCCCAGCGCCCGACCAACCCCTATGGCGAATCCAAGCTGATGTTCGAGACGGCGCTGCGCTGGGAGCAGGAGCGGCGCGGCATCCAGCCGGTCTTCCTGCGCTATTTCAACGCGTGCGGGGCCACCGAGAAGTACGGGGAGGACCACGACCCCGAGACCCACCTCATTCCCAACGTCCTGAAGGTGGCGCTGGGCCAGGCGAAGTCCGTTCCCGTCTTCGGCGACGACTACGCCACGCCCGATGGCACCTGCATCCGCGACTACATCCACATCGTGGATCTGGCCCGCGCCCACATCCTCGCGCTGGAAAAGGACGTCGCCGGTCCCTTCAACCTCGGCGCCGGAACCGGCTTCTCCGTCCAGCAAGTGGTCGAGACCTGCCGCCAGGTGACCGGCCACGACCTTCCGGTCGCGATGTCGCCACGGCGGCCCGGGGACCCCGCCTGCCTGGTGGCCGGCGCCGAAAAGGCGAAGGCCGTTCTCGGGTGGAAGCCTCAGCATCCGGATTTGAAGACGATCGTGCAACATGCGTGGAACTGGCACCGCGCGCATCCGCGCGGATATGGAAAGAAATGAGATGAGCGACACTTCCGCCCCGACGGGCCATTTCAAGGTGGATACAAGCCGTCCCCGGAGCCGGAGCAAAATGCGCTCCAAGGTCCGGCATGTGATGGCCGTGGCGTCCGGCATGTTCCCGCTGATGGCGCTGTTCATCTACCTGATGTCCTGGTTCCAGCTGCCCGAGCAGCGGCGGGGGCACTACACCTTGACCATCATTTTTCTGGCCTGCGGCATGGTGACCTTGCTGCTCTACGCCTGGACCCGGGCCGAGAAATTGCGCCGCCACGAGATTTCCGCCCAGAACCGAGAGCTGAAATACCGCCACCGGGAGGAGGCCTTCCTTCGGGAAGAGGCGAAACGCCTGGCCCGGAAAGCCGGGACGAGCGCAAAGGAGGGCTGATGCCCCGGCGCGTGGCAGCCCGTTCGGGCATGGCGTTGATCCTGACGCTGGCGGCGATCGTGCTGGCGGCCGGGTTGGCGCTCTTCCTGCAGGCGCGGGCGGTCGCCCTGTCGCGCGCCGAACAGTCGGAATTGTTGAGGGATCGGCTGCGGCTGGCGGCGGCGGAGGCGGCGCGCGAGGCGCTGTGGACCCTCGCTTCGGATGAAGATCTCCAAGTGGACCATCTCGGCGAGGACTGGGCCTCCCCGCGGGAAACCGCCGGCGAAGACGGCTTGTCCACCTGGGCCTTGGTCGAGGATGCCGGGCGCTTCTTCAACTGGAACAACCTTTCCGTCTCCAACCGCGCCACGCGCGCTCCGCGCGACATCCTGCTCGACCTCATGACCTTTTGCGGCGATTTCACCCCCGTGGTCCGCGTCGATGCGCTGGAGGATTTCGTGGATGCCGACGGGGAAGGCTCCTATGAGGCCGACTTCTATCGGATCGGGGAGACCCCGTTCCAGCCGCCCAACCGCGGGTTGTGGGCTCCCGCCGAATTGCTGCGGGTCCATGCGTTTTCCGCGGACTTGTTCCGGCCGCGGCCCCGATCCGGGCCCGACGACTTGTTCGGCGGCGATCTGGCCGCCTCCACGGTCGCGGTGCCCATGGCGTTGGAGGCGCCGATTCCCGTGAACGTGAACACCGCCGGCCGCGATGTGCTGATGGGGGTCACGGGACTCCAGCAGGAGGCCGCCGTCCGGGCGGTGCTGGCCCTGCGCCAGGTTCAGCCGTTCGAGTCCTTGGCGATGATGTTCATGGCCAGTCCCGAGCTGGCGGCCGCCCTGGAGGGTTCCGTGGGGACGGCCAGTTCCTGTTTCCGCGTGCGGGCCCGCGCCGCGATGGGCGACGTGCACCGTTCCGTCCTGGCTTGGGTGGAGCGCGACGCCAAGAGCGGCGACATCCGGATCCTGCAGTGGGTCGAGGAGGGGGGCTGACCATGGCGGACGGCTATAAAACCGCCTATGGCCTGGAGGTTTCCGCCGGACGGCTCGTGCTGGTCCGCGCGGTCCGCCGCGGCGCGGCGCAAACGGCGCTCGTCGCCGCGTCCGGTTCCGAGGAGTCGCGCCGCGCGTTGCAGGCGTTGGCCCGCGAGGTGGAAGCGGGAACCGCCGCGCTCGCCGTGTGCGCGCCCGCCGCGCAAACCGTCATCCGCCGCCTGCAGGCTCCGTTCGCCTCGCTCCCCAAGGCCGAAAAAGTTTGGGCGTCGCTGTTGGATGTGGAGTTGCCGTTTCCGGTGGAAGGCGCGGCCTGCTCCTATGGGGCGGGGCGCATCGAGAACGGGGGAACCGTCGCCGTCGCCGCCGCCATCCGGAAGAGCGATCTGGCCGCATTCGACGAGGCCTGCCGCGCGGCGGGTTTCGATCCCACCCATTGCGACGCGGAAGCGCTGGCGTTGTGGGACCAGCATATCGCCGAGGCGCCCCCCGCGCGCGCCGGCATGCCCCGCGCGGTCGTCTGGCTGGGCGCGGACCACGTGACGGTGGCGCGGGGCCGCGGCGCGGATTTCTTGGCCGCGCACGTGTTGCGCGCCTCTCCCCTGGCCGAGACGTCCGGCGGCCCGCAGGCTTTCGGGAGCCTGTGGGCGGGGCGGGCGCGACAGATCCTGGTCGCCCATCTGGCGGAAGCCGGCGGGGCGGAAATGGATCTCTGGTGGGCGGGGCCCGGCGCCGAAGACGAGGCGCAGTTGATCCGTCTCCGCCAGGGCCTGCCGGCGGAGATCGCCTTCCGCCACGAGACGCACCGCTCTCCCGCGTCCTTCCTGGCCCGCGCGCTGGCGCGCCGCGCCGCGGAGGATGCCGGCGTGAATTTCAAGACCGGCGACCGGACGCATCCGGCCCTCCGGCGCGTGCAAGACCGGGATCTGAAGCGGGCCTATCTGGGCGTGGTGGCAGCCGCCCTGCTGGTCCTCGCGCTGAATTACGGCGAGGCCATCCTGCACCGGCATCGCGCCGAATCCTTGCAGCGCCAGCTGACGGCGGCCGCGCAAGCCATCGCGGGCGAGAACATTCCGCGCGGCCAGGAAAGCCTGCTGGTCGAACGCGCGATTTCTCGCCGCGACGAAGAAACGCAGCCGTTCCGCAACGCCTTGGAGGCCGACGGCATGGAGGGGCGCTTGGCCCGCGCGCTGGCAGAGGCCGGCGCCTTGGGCATCGAAATATCCCGGCTGGCGCTTTCTCCCGTGGCGCTTTCGATTGAAGGTTCCGCGGCCAGCATCCAAGCCATCGAAGGGCTTTCGGAGCGCCTCCGGGGGCAGGGCTGGACCGTCCAGTCCGACAGTCCCGGCCTCACGCCCGAAGGCCGGCCGCAGTTCATCCTGAAAGGAGCCGTCGTCCATGAAGGGTGAGCGCATCTGGAAAACGGCCGCGCTGGCGCTGGCCGGGGTGGCGGTGGCGGTGAGCCTGAACACGGTGCTGGCGTCTCCGCGCCAGAAAGAGATCCTGGCCCGCAAGGAGGCGGACCTGGAACAAGTCCGGGCCCAGGCCGGACGCTGGGCGAGGGAAGACGCACTGAGGAACCGATTGGATTCGCAGCAGGCGTGGCAACCGGCGGATTTGGATGAACTGGCCACCCGGGGGCTGGGGGCGAACGCGGCGAAGATCACGCTGCGTCCCGCGACCGCCGCCGCCGATGGCTGGCAGCGGCGCGAGGCGTCCGTCGAACTGCGCGACGTGTCCTATGCCGAGGTGGCCCTGTTCCTGGCCGCCGCCGCGGAAACCCCGCCGGTCTGGCGGCTGCGTGAAATCGAAATCAAGCCCTCCGCCGAGGCGGGGCGGGGCGCGATGGCTTTGACGCTCGAAGCGCTGGAAAAAAAGCGGCCATGAGGCTATGCTGGCCCCCATGAGTTTTCTGCGCACCATCCGGGAACGGCGCGAGCTGCTGTGGAATTTGACCGCGCGCGAGCTCAAGCAGCGGTACAAGGGGTCTGCGCTCGGGTTCCTCTGGAGCGTGCTGACGCCGCTGTTCATGGCGGCGATCTATGTCGTCTTCCTGCGTCTGCTGGCGCGCGGCGTGCCGATGGCGGACATCCTCATCGGCGTGTTCGCCTGGCAGTTCACCACGCAATGCGTCATGGGCGGCATGACGTGCGTGACCGGCAACGCCAACCTCGTGAAGAAGGTCGCCTTCCCGCGCGAAATCCTGCCGCTGAGCCAGGTGGCCGCCAACGGCATCGGCTATCTGCTCTCGCTGCTGGTGCAGTTTCCCGCGCTGGCGCTCCTGCTGTGGCACGGCGGTTCGCACTTTTCCTCCGCCTGGCCGATGTTCCTCTTCTGGATGGCCTGGCAGACGATCTTCAACCTGGGCCTCGCGCTGCTCGTCGGCGCGCTGAACGTCAATTTCCGCGACACGCAGCATCTCGTCGGCGTGCTCCTGAGCGCGTGGTTCTTCATGAGCCCGGTGATGTACAACATGGATTTCGCGCGGAACCTCGCCTCCCGCTGGCCGTGGGCCGTGGACCTGCTCTACGCCAATCCGATGGCCATCATCCTCAACGGCTATCGCGCGGCGCTGCTGCCCGGCGCTTCCGCGGGCTTTCCGCCCGCCGGTTGGATCGGGTTTGCGCTCGTGCCCGCGATCCTGATCCTGGGCGGGCTCGTCTATCGCCGTCTCCAGAAGAATTTCGCGGATCTGCTGTGACATGAACGCCATCGAAGCCTCCAACCTCGGAAAATGCTACACCCGCAAGGGGCTGGGCGCCCCGACGCTGTTCGGCGCGCTCGCCGGCGGCTTCCGCCAGAAGAACGAGCCGTTCTGGTGCCTGCGCGGCGCGAATTTCGAGATTCCCGCCGGCCGCACCATCGGCGTCATCGGCCCCAACGGCTCCGGCAAGAGCTCGCTGCTGGGCCTCACCGCCGGCACCATCGCGCCCACCGAAGGGTGCGTGCGCACGCACGGGCGCATCTCGTCGCTTCTCGAGCTCGGCGCCGGCTTCCATCCCGACCTCAGCGGGCGCGAGAACGTCTTCCTCAACGCCGCGCTTCTGGGCATTCCGCGCGAAGACGTGCGGAAGAAGTTTGATCGCATCGTGGATTTCGCCGAGCTGCGCGAGTTCATCGACATGCCCGTCAAGCACTACTCCAGCGGCATGTACGTCCGCCTCGGGTTTTCCGTCGCCGTCGAGGTCGATCCGGACATCCTGCTGATCGACGAAGTCCTCGCCGTCGGCGACATTTCCTTCCAGCTCAAGTGCCTCGACCGCATCCGCGACTTCCAGAAGCGCGGCAAGACGCTGCTGTTCGTCAGCCACGCGCTGCAGACCGTCGAGGAATTCTGCCACGAGGCCTTCCTGATCCACCACGGCCAGCTCGTCGAGCGCGGCGATCCCGGCGACGTCATTCTCAAATTCATTCGCTCCTACATGGGCGAAGGCGGCGGCCTCTTCACGCAGGAATTCGGCACCCGGGCCGTCGAGTTCGGCGCCGTGCGCCTGCTCGACGCCGCCGGGCAGGACGCGATCACCTTCGAAACCGGCGGGCCGATGACCGTGGAAATCCCCTACGTGGCCCACCGGCGCGTGGAGAAGCCCGTGTTCGGCTTCTCGCTCAAGACCGGCAACGGCATGTACCTTTTCGGCAGCAACACGCAGATCCAGCGGCACGACATCCCCTTCATCGAAGGCGAGGGGACGGTGAAGCTCGATCTCGGGCCGGTGCGCCTGATGCGCGGCAATTTCTTCCTCTCGCTGGCGATCCACTCCTGGGATCACGCCGAGCAGTTCCACCGCCGCGAGGACTGGTGGCCCTTCGCCGTGCGCAATCCCACCGGCGCCCTCGGCATGCTCCAGCTCGACAGCCGCTGGAGCCACTAGTCCGCTTGGGTTTCCTCCGCTTTCGGCTTCTATTCCTATGATCCGGTGTGCTACGCTTTGGGATCATGAGCCATGACTCTTTGAAGCGGACCCCGTTGTTTGATCTGCTGGTGCAAGCCGGCGGACGCATGGTCGATTTCCACGGCTGGGAGATGCCCGTGCAGTTCGCGGGCATCTTGGCCGAGCATCAAGCCGTCCGCGCGGCGTGCGGCGTCTTCGACGTCTCCCACATGGGCCAGGTGTTCATCTCGGGCAAGGACGCGCATCGCTTCGTCGAGCGCGTGAACTGCAACCGCATGAGCGCCGAGCCCGGCAAGGGGACCTATGCGCACATCCTTGCGGAGGACGGGGGGATCCTCGACGACGCGATCACCTTCTGCCTCGGACCGGAGCGGTTTCTCGCCATCGTGAACGCGGCGACGGCGGAAAAAGACTTTGCGTGGTTCCAGCGGCAGGCGGCCGGGTTCGACGTGGTCTTGGACCCCGCCAGCGACCGCTATGGGATGCTGGCGGTGCAGGGACCCCGCGCCCCCGCGCTCGCGGGCGAGATTTTCCCGGCGGCGTTGGCCTTGCCGCGCTTCGGCATCGCCGAGCTGCCCTTCGCCGGCGAGTCGGTCTTCGTGATGCGCACGGGCTACACGGGCGAGGACGGCTTCGAGGTGGCGGCCTCGCCGGCGGGCGTCGTGGCGTTTTGGAACGTCCTGATGGCCATGGGCGGCCCCCATGGCTTGGTCCCCTGCGGGCTCGGCAGCCGCGACACGCTGCGGCTCGAGTCGGGCTATCTGCTGTACGGCGAAGACGCGGATGAATCGCGCACGCCCTACGAGGCGAATTGCGGATGGGTCGTCAAGCTGCAGAAGGGCGATTTCGTCGGGCGCGAGGCCCTGGTGCGCCGGAAAGAGGCCGGATTCACGGAGAAGCTGACCGGCGTGCGATTGGCGGGGCGCGGCGTGCCGCGCCATGGCTGCGCCGTCTGGCGCGGCGACCGGAAGATCGGCGAGCTGTG
The DNA here is from genome assembly GCA_009928955.1 of Opitutia bacterium. GTDB lineage: Bacteria > Verrucomicrobiota > Kiritimatiellia > CAIQIC01 > Lenti-01 > Lenti-01. The sequence continues at coordinate 9,704 of SABN01000076.1, forward strand.
CAGCGCGACCTTCGCCCCGAGCCTGGGCACGGGCATCGGCGTGGGCTATCTGGCGCCGGAAGCCTGGGAGGCGGGGACGCGCGTCGAAGTGGAGATCCACGGCAAGCGGATCGAGGCGGAAACCGTCCGCGGGTCTTTTCGCAAGAATTCAGTTTGAAAACACAAGGAGTTCGTATGGTTGACGAGAAAAGTTGCAAATTCGCCAAGAGCCACGAATGGGCGTTCGCCGAGGACGGCGTCGCCACGGTCGGCATCAGCGACTACGCGCAGAAGGAGATCAGCGACATCGTGTTCGTGGAGCTTCCGAAGGCCGGCGCGAACGTGGAACAGGGCAAGCCCTGCGCCGTCATCGAATCGGTCAAGGCGGCGGCGGATTTCTTCGCCCCGGTCTCGGGCGTGGTGACGGAAGTGAACGAGGCCCTTGCGGACGATCCGGCGCGGGTGAACCAATCGCCGCACGGCGAGGGCTGGTTCTTCAAGATCCGGATGTCCAAGCCCGCCGCGCTGGATGCGCTGATGGACTTCGCGGCCTACCAGAAGACGGCGTCGCGCTAGGAAACAGAAGTCAGGAGTCAGGCGTCAGAATGAAAACCATCCGATCCGAATTTGTCTTGCCGGTTCCCATTCTGAATCCTGAATCCTGAAGCCTGGATACGCTTACCCCATGTACTCCCCCCACACCGCCGCCGACCGCGCGGAGATGCTCCGCGCCATCGGCGTTTCCTCGATGGACGATCTGCTGACGCAGGTGCCGGCGAACTTGCGGGCGGGCGGCTACGATTGGCCCGCGGCGCTGGGCGAAGCCGAGCTGACGGCCCACGCGCGCGGCTTGGCCGCGCAGAACAAGCCGCTGGCGTGCTTCGCCGGCGCGGGGGCGCAGGACCACTACGTTCCGGCGGCGGTGAAGGCGCTGACGCAGCGCGGCGAATTCCTGACGGCCTACACGCCGTACCAGGCCGAGGCGAGCCAAGGCACGCTGCAGGCGATCTACGAGTTCCAGAGCTCCGTCTGCGCGCTATACGGAATGGACGCCGCCAACGCGTCGCTCTACGACGGCGCGACGGCGCTGGCTGAGGCGGTCACCGCCGCGGCGCGCATCACGGGCCGGCGGAAGATCCTGCTGCCGGCCGCGCTGCATCCGGAATGGCGCGACACGCTGAAGACCTATTTTGGCACGACCCGCGCGCTGGTCTTGGAGGATATCCCCTGTCCGTCCGGGCGCCTCGAGCCCGCCGAGGTGGAGAAGCGCATGGATGGCGCGGTGGCGGCCCTGGTCGTCGCCACGCCGAATTTCTTCGGGCTGCTGGAAGACGGCGCGGCGCTGGCCGAGAAGGCCCATGCGGCGGGGGCGCTGCTGATCGCGGCGGCGGATCCGGTGAGTCTCGGCGTGCTGGAGGCTCCCGGAGTCTGGGGCGCGGACATCGCCGTGGGCGAGGGGCAGGGGCTGGGCAATGCGTTGAACTACGGCGGGCCGTATCTGGGCCTGTTTGCCTGCAAGAAGGCGCACATGCGGCATATTCCGGGGCGCATCTGCGGGATGACGGTCGACGCCGAGGGCAAGCGCGGCTTCGTGCTGACCTTGCAGGCGCGCGAGCAGCACATCCGGCGCGAACGCGCGGCGTCGAACATCTGCTCGAACCAAGCGCTGTGCGCGCTGGCGGCCACCATCCATCTGGCCTTGCTGGGCCCGGAAGGGTTGAAGGAGGTCGCCGAGCTGTGCGTGGACAAGGCGCATCGGCTGGCCGAGAAGGCTTGCGCGGTGCCGGGATATCGCTTGCGGTTCGACGGGCCGTTCTTCAATGAATTCGTCCTGGAATGCCCGGTGCCGGCGGACCGCGTGCGCAACGCGCTGCTGAAGGCGGGGCTGCTGGCGGGGGTGCCGCTGGGGCGGCTGGGCAAGGGGATGAAGAAAAGTTTGCTGGTCTGCGCGACGGAACAGCGCACCGACGAGGAGATCGAGCGGTTCGCGGCTGCGCTCGGGAGGGTTGTGCGATGAACGCTCCCGAAAAACTTTCCATCGAGAAAAGCGTGCCGGGCCGCCGGGGCGTGCGGTTCGCGAAGCCGTCGCAGCCGGCCTCGGCTTGGTTGCCGGCCGGCGCGCGGCGCCAAGCGCCGCCGCGCCTGCCGGAGCTGGGCGAGTTCGACGTGGTGCGCCACTACACGCGGCTGTCGCGGCTGAATTTCTGCCTGGATACGCACCTGTACCCGCTGGGGTCGTGCACCATGAAGTACAACCCGCGCGCAAACGAGGCGATCGCGGGGCTGGACGGTTTCGCGGCGGCGCATCCCGCCGCGCCGGATGCCGCCGTGCAAGGCACGCTGGAGGTCCTGCACCGCCTGGAGAAGCTCCTGTGCGAATTGACCGGCCTGGCGGCCTTCACCTTGCAGCCCGCGGCGGGCGCGCACGGCGAATTCACGGGGATCTTGATCGCGGCGGCCCACCACCGTTCGCGCAAGGACCGGAAGCGGACGGAGGTCCTGGTGGCCGACTCGTCGCACGGCACGAATCCGGCTTCCGCCGCGATGGGCGGGTTCACGGTGAAGACCGTGGCGTCGCGCCCGGACGGGCGGCTCGACCTCGCCGCCCTGAAGGCGGCGCTGGGGCCGCAGACGGCGCTGGTGATGCTGACGGTGCCGAACACGCTGGGCCTGTTCGAGAGCCAGATCCGCGAGATCGCCGCGGCCGCCCATGCGGCGGGCGCGCTGCTCTACATGGACGGGGCGAATTTCAACGCGCTGATGGGGTTGGCCAAGCCGGCGGATTTCGGCGTGGACATCCTGCACCTGAACCTGCACAAGTCGTTTTCGACGCCGCACGGCGGCGGCGGGCCCGGCTCCGGGCCCGTGGGCGTGGCGGCCGGGTTGGAGCAGTTCCTGCCGGTGCCGCGCGTGGCGCTGGAGAAGGGCCAGTTCGTCTTGAAGACGAAGATCCCGGGCAGCATCGGCCGGATGCGGAGCTGTGCCGGCAGCGTGGCCGTGGCGATCAAGGCCTACGCCTATCTGCGCGGGCACGACGGGCAGACGCTGCGGAGCATCGCGGAGAACGCCATCCTCAACGCCAACTACGCGCGGGTGAAGCTCCAAGACCTGTTCCCTCCGGCGATCGACGAGCCGTGCATGCACGAATGCGTGCTGCGGACGGAGCCCGAGAAGATGAACGGCCTCAAGACCCTCGACGTGGCCAAGCGCCTGCTCGACCACGGGTTCTACGCGCCGACGATCTATTTCCCGCTGATCGTGCACGAGGCGATCATGATCGAGCCGACGGAGACCGAGACCCGCGAGACGCTGGACGCGTTCGTGGCGGCGATGCGCGCCATCCACGCCGAAGCGCTGGCCGATCCGGAGAAGGTCCATGCGGCGCCGCACACCCTCCCCGTGAGGCGCTTGGACGAGCTGGGCGCCGCGCGATCGCCCAACGTCTCCTGGACCTGAGGACGCGGCCGTGGACGGCATCATCGTGGAGAGGTCCGCGCTCGACGTGTTCGAGCAGATGGCGCTGGACGAGGCGCTGGCGCGTTCGCGGCCGGGGGCGTTCATCCTCCGGTTTTTCCGCTGGCAGGGCGTGGGCGCCACCTTCGGCTATGCGCAGCGGATCCGCGAGGTGGAGCAGGCCCTGCCGCCGGGGATCGGAACCGCCTACACGCGGCGGCCGACGGGCGGGGGCATCGTGCCGCACTTGGATGACCTGACGTTCTCGTGCGTGTTTCCGGCCGGGGGCGTGCTGCGGCCGGCGGAGATCTACCGGCGGCTGCATTCGGCCCTCTTGGCGGGGCTGCGCGGGGCGGGGCTGGAGGCGCGGCTGGCGGCGACGGGGGGCTCGCCGGCGCCGCGCGGGCCGGCCGGGGCGTCGCAGTGCTTCGTCCAGCCGGTGGAGCTGGACATCCTGACGGACGCGGGAAAGATCCTGGGCGGGGCGATCCGGCGCTACGGGGAGACGGTGTTGTATCAGGGTTCGCTGCAGGTGCCCGGGGCCCGCGCGCAGGCGGCGGAGCTGGAGGAGGCGATCGCGCGCAGCCTGGGCGGGGAGTGGGGGCTGGCGTGGGAGCGGCGCGGCCTGGCGGCGGCGGTGCAGGCGGAGGCGGAGGCGCTGGCGGCGAAGTACCGGTCGGAGGCGTGGGTGCGGCGGATGTGAGGGGGAGGCGCCCGGGGGGCGCCGTATTCAGGATTCAGAATTCAGAATGGCGGGCGGGAAAAGTTTTCCACGGTGTGGAAATTTTTTTTCCACAGTGTGGAAAAGTATTTTCCACGGTCGCTTGTTGTCAATGCCAATGAGACACTTTTCTACCCGGCGGACGACAGGTCTGCCGGCTTGTTGATCCACACTTCCTGCGGCACGGCCTCGGCCT
>SABN01000077.1 GCA_009928955.1 Opitutia bacterium
CAACACACACCCTATTCGGTGTACCTGTAGCTCAATTGGATAGAGCATCTGACTACGGATCAGAAGGTTACAGGTTCAACTCCTGTCAGGTACGCCATTTTTTCGCGGGACGTCCGTTCGGGCGTCCCTTTTCACGTCACGGGGCCATGCGCACGCGGACGCCGAAAAGATCGACGCGCGAGGGCAGGGCGTTGGTGAACGACATGGGCCCGTCCACGCCCGGGCGATCGGTATATTCCAATCGGTTCGTCATCGGCCCGGCCATGTCGTCCGTCGCGAGGATCGTGTAGAGGCGGTTGGCGCGGCCCGGCCAGGAGAAGATCTGCCCGGCGGCATCGACCGCCACCTGCAGGATGGCAAAGAGGCTGTCGGGATCAAACGGGTCTGTGCCGGCGATGATTTCATCCCGGTCCGACTGTTGATCGCCGTCCGTGTCCCGGAGCAGGGGGGCCGTGCCGTGGACGTGGATTTCATCCGAGTCGCTCAGTCCGTCGCCGTCCGTGTCCGCCGTCGCGTGGATGAACTCGTGCGCGCCGATGTCGGCCTTCGCCTCGCCGCTGGCCATTCCGTCCAAGGGCCGGGGCGTGCCGTCCAAGTCATCGCCCGGGAACGGCGGTCCGGCGGGCAGCGCGTCGATGCACGGCGAACCGGACGCCAGCCGGAAGCCGCCGGCGGCGAGAAGGCCGGGGTCGGCGACGATGTGTCCGGGCCCGCCGGGGTCGGGGGTGACGCAGCAGGTGTTCCACGCGCCGCCCAGCACGTTCGGTCCGGCGCCCGAGGCCGCGTTGAAATAGACGATGCTGCATCGGCCCGTTCCCTCGTAGACGCCGCCGCCGTCCACCGCGTGGTTTTCCGTGACGGTGCAGAAATTGATTTCGCCGCGGGCCAAGCCTCCGCCTTGGGCGGCGGCGTTGGCGTTCAAGAAGGAGTTGACCAGCCGGCCGCCGTAGGCGCCGCCTCCGGACGCGGCGGCCGAATTGGAGACGACGACGCAATTCGAAACGAGGGATCCGGCCTCGCTCCAGATGCCGCCGCCGCTTTGTTCCAGCGTCCCGTCGCCCCGCGCGCGGGTGGCTCCGCCCCGCACGGTGAAGCCGACCAGCGATGCGTCGGCGCCGAGAAGCACGCCGCGGACTGCGGCGTCGCCGACCGGTCCGGCCCCTTCAATGGCGGTGTGGGCCGGGCCTTGGACGGCCACGACGCGGATGGGCTTGTCGATCACCACCCGGTTGGTCAGCGCGCCATGGCGCACGCGGCCGCCGGTGTTGTAGACGCCGTTGGATGCGAACACCGCATCCATCGGATCGGCGGCGTCGATGGCCGACTGCAGGTCGCGGGCGGCATCGGCCCAAGTGACGAACGGCGGGACATGGGCGCCGCCGGGCGCGACATAGTGGGCGGCCGTGTACTCATAGGCCCCCATGTCCGGGGCGGGGACGCCCTCCGGCCGGGCCGGCAGGGGCCGGGGTGCGCCCAGCAGATCGACGGCGAGATCGGACGCCTGGGCGGAATCCACGGCCGGGGAATCCCGGTGCAGGCGGAAGACGCCGTTTGCCGCATCCACAAACCGGGGGTCGGCGGTGACATTGCCGATGGATTGGGGGTCGGGGGTCGTGCAACTGTACCGGCAGATGGAGTTGAAGTAATTGGACCAGCTGACGCCGGCGGTGTTGAAGTAGAGGATGGAATTGCTCACCATTCCCCGATAGACGCCGCCCCCGGATTGCGCGGCATGGTTGTTCACCACGGTGGCGTGCGCGAGCGAGGCCAATGCGACCCCTCCGCCGTACTCGGCGAGGTTGTCCACCACCCACACGTTCGCGAGCGTGCCGCCATGGGCGCCGCCGCCCTTGCCGGCCGCCACGTTGTTGGACAGGACGCAGCGCGACAGATCGGCGGCATGGGCGCCCCCGCCGTCTTGGGCGCGGTTGGCGCACAGGGTGGAGCCTTGCGCAAGGCCGTTCTTGATTCCGCCGCCCCGCTGGGCCGCGACATTGTTCCGGATCACGCAGTTTTCCAAAATTCCGCCGGGTTCGCACCAGGCGCCGCCTCCGCTCTGGTCGAGATCCGCATCGCCCGCCGCGCGGGTGTGGCCGTTCGTCAGCGTGAAGCCGACCAGGCGCGCGCCCGAGGCCACGTAGGCGCACCGGACGGCGTCGTCGCCGCAGGGACCTTGGCCGACGATGGCCGTGCGATCCGGGCCGTTGACGCTGACGACCTCCATGACGTTGGTGATGGCGATCCGGTTGGTGAGTCCGGCGGGCCAAGGCACGCCGCCCTCGGCGTAGGTTCCGTCGGCGACCCGCACCACGCCGCCGGGGATGTTGGCGGCGATGGCGTCCTGGATGTTGGTGGCCGCATCGACTTGGTTGGTGAAGGGGGGGACATGTGCACCCGAGGGAGAGACGAAATTGGTGTAGCCCGGGAAGATCTCGATAGAAACGGAGGCGGAGGCCACGTCATCCACATTCGAGGCCGTGACGGTGGCGGTGTGGATGCCCGGGGCATCGAAGGAGCGATCCACGTAAGGCGTGTTCGAGGCGGCATAGCCGTCGCTGAAGTTCCAGACATAGGATTCCGGCCGGCCGTCGACATCGCATTTGAAGGAGACGGGGGCGCCGACCACCGCGCGATCGGCGCTGCCGACCACCTCCACCGCCAGCAAGCCGCCCAAGCCGGGGGAATAGAACTCATCGCATCCCATGTCGATGCCGCCGCCCCAGATGCGGGGGTCGCCTTCGAGGTCGAAATCATCCTCGGCGAACGACCAGCTGCCGGCGTCGATGCAGGGGGAACCGGGGACCAGCCGCCAATTGCGGAAGCCCGCGAGGCCCGGAGGATCGGAGAGGTTGCCTTCGCCGAGCACCGCGGGGGCGATGCAGGAGTAGGAAACGGTGCCGCCGAAAACATTGGAGCCGACGTTCGCCTTGTTGTAGTAGGCGATGCAATTGAGCACCTCTCCAAACGCGGCGCCGCCGCCGCGGTTGGCCTTGTTGTACACCAAGGTGTTGTTGCGCAAAATGCCGCCCCATGAGCCGCCGCCATCCCGTGCGCACTCGTTGCCTTGGACCAGGCAATCGTACATCGATCCGCCCACCATGTAGGCGCCGCCGCCATCGATTGTCGCCACATTGTTCTCGATGATGGAATAGCTGATGGAGGGCGAACGCTTGCCCCACAGCATGGCCCCGCCTCCGTAGGTGCCGGTGTTGCGCCGGAGAAGGCAACCGGTGATCTGAACGCCGGAGGACCGGTCCGTGTCGATGCCTGCGCCATCGCCGATTCCGCCGCCGCCCACGCCCACATTGTCCTCGATCACGCAATCCTCGATCCGCATCGGGACATCGGGAAGGGCGGCGCTATAGTTCCAGAAGGCCAGCGAGATGCCGCTGTTCAGATTGCTGGAGACCGTGGACGCCTGGATCACGAAATTGCTGACCCGCGGCACCTGCTTCACGCCGACGGTGTCGTTTTGCCGCAAGGAGACGCCGGAGCCGCCGGAGCCGGTGATGAGGCAGTTCTCGATGCGGGTGTCGACCGCGCAGGTGTAGAGGCCGTTGGAGGCGCTGGCTTGGATGATCGTGTTGGAAACGATCAGCGTGGAATTGGGGACGATGCGCGGCGTCGTGTAGCTGTCGATGCCATTGGAGCGGGAGTGGGTGATGAGGCAGTTGAGGATGGCGCCCGACTCGCATTTCACGCCGTTCCGGGGGGCGTTGCTGACGGTGAAGCCGTCCAGCGCGCCGAATTGGAGGAACACGGCATCTTGGCCGGCCGCCAAGGCGCTGCCATCCAAATTCACCGCATCCCGGCCGTTCAGGGAAGCCAGCGCGACCTGATTGGTCACCCGCACGGTGGCGGCCAGCACATAATGGCCGTTCGTGACCACCACGACGTCGCCGGGGTGGCTCACGTCGATGGCGGACTGGATGTTGGTGGCGGCCTCCTCCCAGTTCGCAAACGGAGGGACATGGAGGCCGGCAGGGGACACATAGCGGGTTTCGGCCGCCGCGTCCGAGACGAAAAGCGCGGCGGCGAGCGCGGCCGAACCCGCGATCTTCCGGGCGTGTGGGCTCATGGAAAGCCTCTTCGCGGGGCGGACGCCGGTGCGCGCCTGTTCGAGACCGGCATGAAGGGGCCTTTCATACGGACAAGGGTACCAGACCGAGGAGGACGCGTCCAGCGGTCACGTCTGTCCGTCGCAGGATCCCGCGCGCGGCGCGGAGGCCACGCCCGCCTTTCCAGAAGGGTGCGGAGCGACAAAGGGGGAGGAGCGCGCGGGTGAGGATGGCGAGTTTGACATCTTGCGGCGCAGAACGTACGATGTGGACAACTATATGCGCAACGTCTGTCTCTATCGGCAATTGCGAATTTTCTCGCCCGCGTCCGCTGCCGGCGCATGCGGGCGATGGAAGTGGCGGGTTTGGTTCGCAGCGGCCCTGCTTGTCGCCGCCGGGCCGGTCGGTGCCGACAAGTTGGAGGATTCTCCGGCCGCCCTGTTGATTACCTCCAATCGGATGCCGGGAGCTTCGGCGGTGAATCCGAAGCCCTTGAACGTTTTCGGGCTGGTTGCCGCGGTCGCGAAGGACCTGCGCAGCCCCGATGGCATTGCCCACGATGCGGAATCCGGCGACATCTACGTGTCGGAAGAAAACAAGGCCACCGTCCTCCGCATCAAACCCAATGGCGCCAAAGAGGTGGTGTACGACCGTGACACCCCGCTGTATGAAAAAAGGGGGAAATCCGACTGGGAAGTCCCGGGCCTGCGGTCGCCCGAAGGGCTGGCCCTGGACGGAAAGGGGACGCTGTACGTGGTCGAGGACGTACCCGGGGGCCGGCTGATTTCCTTCAACGTCAAAGGGAAGTCGGCGGGGACGCGTTCCCGGGGGCAAGTGGTTCCGATTCCCATCGAGAACAGCCCCTTCGCGTGGGAGTCCATCGCGGTCGGGCCTGCGGGGGAACTGTTGATGGCGGGATCGACCATGGAATCCATGATGGGGAAATCCGGGTCGGGAGCCCTGTTCCGCGGCGCCATCCTGTACCGGGATGCCCAAGGGGAGTGGTGGCTGCCGATGAACCACGCGATGGCCAGCTATTCCGCGGTTTGTTTCTCCCCCGATGGGGACCATGCCTTCTTCGCCTGCGAGGTCACGGGCGACGTCGGCTGTCTGGACCTACGGTCGCGCACCCTGCGCACCTACCGGGCGAACCACACCTTCCGCGCCCCCGAAGGCTTGTGCGCCCTGCCCAGCGGTTCGGTCTTGGTGGCCGAAGAATCGGGAAAAATCTACCGGCTGGATCCGGTGATCGACAAGGTCCAATTGCTGTACGACCACCCGGGCGCGCTCGAATCCCTGTGTTGGGACGGGACGCAGGGGCGCCTGCTGGCCACGGACGACCAGCAGGGGGTCTTGCTGTCGATGAAGCAACGGGGAAACATCGATTTGCTATCCGTGGTCGGCACGGCCGGAGACATCCCGTTCGAGGACCGGTCCATCCCCGTGGAGTTGATCCCGGACCGGTGCCCGAAATATCTGGCCAAGGTCTTGAAACTCGGCGGATATGACCCGTTCCTGGAGGGGGGGAAGGTCGCGTTCCGGGATTTCGCCCAGCGGTATTGCCTCATCGCGATCGATGCGGAAGCCGAGTTGATGGGGCGGCAAGGATCCGTCGAGGATCCCTTCACGCAGATCCAATTCGTGGTCGTGGCGCCGTACTGGATCGGCATCCAGGAAGGGGAGCTGGTCTGGTCGTCCAGCGGGTTCACGGCCGTCCGGAAGTCCGGCCAGACCGTGAAGACCGAGCTGGTCCAGCGGCAGATCATCCAGGGGGATCTGATGGAGAGCCGATTCATTCCGGTGGGCGGGCAGACGATCGCCTTGCCGGTGCCCTTCTCCGCCCGGATCAACATCGATGGAACCACCTCCGTCAATTTCATGGGGATGGGGGCGATGCCCGATTTCTTCTTGGTGTTGAACACGGTCGAGACGGACCAAAGCGTCATGGTGGTCATGCCGCCGGGGGGCAAGCCCCAGCAATACAAGCTCCAGGTGCCTTCCAACCGGGACAAGTCCCATTGGGTGGTGGCCTTGGATCGCAAGGAGCCGGATGTTTGGCGGCGCCTCTCCTTCGCCCCGTAGCCGGGAAAGCCCGGCTGGCCGCCGCCGGGGCGCGACGACCGCGGGGCGCCGGCGCGGATGTTCGCGACGGCGGACGGCCATTCGAACGGGATCGAACGGCGCCGGCGGAAGGGCGTGGCGGAAGAGGCGAGTCCCAGGGCCCGGCGTTGCCGGATGCCCTCGACGAGGAAATGGATCCGATCGATGAAAAAGCGAATCAGCATGGCGAGGGTGGCGGCGCTCGGGCTGCTCTGCGCGGATCCGGCCCCGGCGCGGACGTGGGCGGCGCCGGCGATGGCGACGTGGACGGAGGATCCGCGGACGAGCGTGACGCTGGCGTGGGAGCGGCACGAGGCGGGGACGGCGCGGGTGGCATATCGGGAACGGAATCATTCCGCAACGGATTCGGGCCCGGAGCCGGTTGCGCAGGCGGAGCCTGCCCGCCGGCACGTGTTCACGCTGCGCGATTTGATGCCGGGCACGCATTACGACTACTCGGTTTACTCATCCGACGGCTACGTGGCGCGCGGACGCTTCTGGACGGCGCCGGCGGACCCGTCCACGCCCTTCACGTTCGCGTTGCACAACGATCTGCAGGGGGGCGTCAACGTCGAAGCGGCGAAGGCCGTGTCGGCGGGGATCGTGAAGGCGAATCCGGATTTCGTGCTCTCGACAGGCGACTTGGGGGAGTCTCGGTTCGCGCCGGATCAGGCGGGCGCGGTCGAGAGCTGGAACCTGTTCTTCGAGTGCGTGGCGGACGAGTTGGCGTCGTTCGTGTTCCAGCCGGTGGCCGGGAACCACGACGAGCCGGAGAATCCAGATTCGTTCTGGCACCGGCTGTTCGAACTGCCGGACCCGCACGATTACACGCTGGATGTCGGGCCGATCCGGTTCATTCTGGTGGATTCGACGGAGAACGAGGCACCGCGCCGCGCGGCCTGGCTGGCGCGGGAACTGCAGAAGGCGGCGTTCGATCCGGCCGTGACCTGGGTGATTCCGGCGTTCCACCGCCCGCCGTTTTCGGAAGGCGAGCGGGGCGGGGACGCCAGCATCCGGGAATGGTGGGTGCCGTTGTTCACGAAGTACGAGGCGGGGCTGGTGCTGAGCGGCCACGCGCACACCTACCAGCGGATGAAGCCGATCGAGGGCGTTCCGTATTTGGTCAGCGGCGGGGGCGGCGGGTGGCTGTACCAAGTCGCGCCGGATCACCCGAACGTCGAGTTTGCCACGAGCACCTACCATTTCGTCCAGTTCCGCGTGGAAGGAGACAAGATCCGGATCGAAGGAACGCTGCCCGACGGGACGGAGTTCGACCGCGCGGAATATCTGGCGCATCGGCACGTGCGGGTGGAGCCGGCCTTCCCGGCGCGCGGGGAAGCGTGCACGGTCTGGTACGACGCGCAAGGCGGACCGCTGGAGAAATCGGAACGCGTGACGCTGCATCTGGGCCGCGACGAGTTCGCCGGGCTGCTGCTGGACCTGCCGATGCAGCGCGACGCGGCGACGGGGCGCTGGAAAGCGACGTTCACGGTTCCGGAGTCGCCGAAATGGCATCTGGCGTTTTGCTTCTTCGATCCGGAACGGAACCGCTGGCACAACAACCATGCGCGCAACTGGCAGGCGCTCGTGGCGCGGGAATGGTGAGGCGCCGCCGAAAAGAACGGCGGTCTCGGCGAGACCGCCCTACCTTTTTTGGCGCAGGATCGCGGCGCCGATGAAGTCGCGGAAGAGGGGATGGGGCCGGAGGGGCTGGGATTTGAGTTCGGGGTGGAACTGGACGGCGACGAACCAGGGGTGCGCGGGAATTTCGACCATTTCGACGAGGTGGGCGTCGGGAGAGAGGCCGGAGAGGACGAGGCCCTTGGCTTCGAGTTCGGCGCGGTAGCGGTTGTTGACCTCGTAGCGGTGGCGGTGGCGCTCGGAAATCTTCTCCGTGCCATAGGCTTTGAACGCCGCGCTGTCCTTCTGGATCACGCACGGCCAGGCGCCGAGGCGCATGCTGGCGCCAAGATCGACGACCTTTTCCTGCTCTTCCATGAGGCAGACGACGGGATGGGGCGTGGCGGGGTCGATCTCCGTGGAATGGGCGCCTTCCAGGCCGCAGACATGGCGGGCGTATTCGATGACGGCGCACTGCAGGCCGAGGCAGATGCCGAAGAACGGGATGCCGTTTTCGCGGGCGTGGCGGATGGCCGCGATCTTGCCCTCGGTGCCGCGCTTGCCGAAGCCGCCGGGGACGAGGATGCCGTCCACTTGGCGGAGCGCATCGGGGATCTGGCCGGCTTCGATGTCCTCGGCGGAGATCTGGACGATCTCCACGGACCGGCGGTGGGCGGCGCCGCCGTGGCGGAGGGCTTCATGGAGGGACTTGTAGGCGTCTGGCAGCTCGGAATACTTGCCGACGACGCCGATCTTCACGGCGCCTTCGGGATGCACGAGGGCGTCGACCATGGCCTTCCACGGGGCCATCTGGGCGGGGGGACGCGCCATCCGGAAATGCACCATGATGATTTCGTCGAGGCCCTGTTCGGCGAGCACGAGGGGCACCTCGTAGATGGTGTGGCGGACGTCGAGCTCCTCGATGACCGCATGGACGGGCACGTTGCAGAAGAGGGACAGCTTGCGGCGGAGATCCTCGCCGATGGGCGTTTCGGAGCGGCAAACGAGGGCGTCGGGGAGGATGCCGATTTCGCGCAGCTTGGCGACGGACTGCTGGCTGGGCTTGGTCTTCAATTCTCCGGCGGCGCGGATGAAGGGCAGGTAGGTCATGTGGACGTACATGGCGTTGTCGCGGCCTTCCTCCAAGCCGATCTGGCGGATGGCTTCAAGGAAGGTCAGCCCTTCGATGTCGCCGACGGTGCCGCCGATTTCCGTCACGACGATGTCCACGTCCGGCGCGGCCAGCGCGCGGACGCGGGCTTTGATCTCGTCGGTGATGTGGGGGATCATCTGGATGGTGTGGCCGAGGTAGTCGCCGCGGCGCTCCTTCTGGAGCACGTCCCAATAGATGCGGCCGGAGGTGACGGACGACTGGCGGGAGGTGGGCTGGCCGGTGAAGCGTTCGTAGTGGCCGAGGTCGAGGTCGGCCTCGACGCCGTCGTCGGTGACATAGACCTCGCCGTGCTGGTAAGGGCTCATGGTGCCGGGGTCGACGTTGAGATAGGGGTCCATCTTCAGCATGCGGATGCGCAGGCCGCGGGCGATGAGGAGGCGGCCGATGGAGGCGGCGGTGATGCCCTTGCCCAAGGAGGACACCACGCCGCCGGTCACGAAGATGTATTTTGCCATGAAATCCTCTGGAATGGGGAAGCCGGCGTCCGGCCCGAGGGGCCAGAGCGCCAGAACGGTGCAGAGCATACCCGCCCCGGGGCGCGGAACAAGTCTTTTGTCGAGCCGCGGCGGGCGGCCGTCACCGCAGCTCGATGAGGGCGGAAAGGATGTCGGGGAACTTGCGGATGTGGTCGTAGAGGCGGAGCATGCAGTTGCTGTAGGCGTACATCCACTGCTGGCGGTAGAGGCGCTCCTGGATGTCGGAATAGAGGGCGGCGGTGAAGCAGATCTTGCGGGCGGCGTCGACGGGGTTGCCTTGGTCGGTGAATTGGGTGCGGATGAAGAGGGCGTTGGACCCCGAAGGCGCCAGCAAGGGCGGAAGCAGCCGCTCGATCCAGCGCCAGTGGCGCCGGCGGAAATCCAGCAAGGAGGCCGGCGGCATGGTGTAGCGGTGGAGGCGCTGCATCAACTTGACGATCTCGCGGCGGTCGGGGATGTCGGCGAGGCGCAGGAAAAGCAGCAGGAAGTGGCGGTATTGGTTTTCCCATTCCACGTGGGGCGCGCCGGGGGAGGCGGAGATCATGTCGGCCTGCTCCATGCGGCGGATGATGTGGTCGATGAAGACGCAGGCCATGCGGGTGATCAGCAGCGCCTTGGTGAGCATGATCCGGTCGCGGGTCCAGCCCGCCCGGCCGCCCCAGCGCTCCACGCGGCCGGGGGCGCGGAGGATGCGTCGCCAATAGACGAGGTTGAAGCCGGGGTGGTGGCCGAGGATGTATTCTTCGCGGCGCTGATAGCGCCGGCGGGCGAGCTGGCGGTTGTAGTTGGTGATCGGGTCTGGGAGATTCAATTCCATGGGCGACGGGCGGGGGCCTAGACGGCCAGCGACTGCTGGTAGAGGCGCAAGGCCTCCAGATATTCGGCATACCGCTTCTTGCTGAAGGGATGGGGATAGGCTTCCATGTGGCGGTGCACGTCGGAGGGGGCGGCGGTGAGGTCGGCGATGGCGCGCAGCCGGGAGCGCTTGGTGGCCTCGTCGAGTTTCCCCCAGGTGAACGCTTCGAACTCGAGGGCCCCTTCCAGGACGGGTTCGGGCACTTTTTCGGCGTTCTTGAGCAAGTGGGCGACCAGTTGCAGCAACGCGCGGCCAAACTCGTTTTCAGACTCGTTTTTCATGTTCTACTCCCGCATTTGCGCCACAGTATAGAGGGCGGCGCAGGCGCGGGCAACGTCAAACCCGCCGCTCAACCCAAGTTTTCTTAGCTGCCGGCGGCGGCGGCCGGGCGGGCGGCGAACAGGCGCAGGCGCGCGGCGGCGGCGCGCTCGTCGAGATAGGTGTCGTGCAGGGCGCTGGCGCGCTCGACATAGTCGAGGGTTTGGCGCGGCAGGCGGGCGAGATCGAAGCGGGATTGGGCGAGCCGTCCCGGGCCGGCGTTGTAGGCCGCCAGCAGGAGGGCGCGCTCGTCGGCTTTCCATTCCGCCTGCCGGGGCAGGAGGCGCTCCTGCAGGAAGGCGAGGTAGGCGGTTCCGACGCGGCGGTTCAACGCGGGGTCGAAGGCTTGGTCGAAGGACAGGGGCTTTCCGAAGAGGCGGATGGTCATGTCCCGCCAAGTGCCGGCCTTGATCTGCATCAAGCCCCGCTCGCCATGGCGGCCCACCCGGCGGGCATCGCCGTTGGACTCGATCTGGATGATGGCATCCACGAGGAGCGCGGCGTTTTGCTCGACCGCCGGGACCGCCGAAGGCGCGGGCGCGGAGGAACGGGGGATGTCCGGCATCGACGAGTGGGCGCGGAGGAGCGGGACGCCCAGGGGCAGGCAGATCGCCGCCGCCAAGAGCGCCGCGTTTCGGATGGAAGGGATCGGGTTCATATCGTGGAAGTAAAACGTTATACCCGTTCCGGTTTCTTGGCAAGCCCAAAGTCCAAAAAAGTTCCAGGGGGAAGCGGGAGGGGGGGCAGTTCGGCCTTGTATTTGGCTTCAAAGGAGGCTTAAATAGGCGCCTATGAAGTCGTGCGGACAATTGGAACTCGTTATGGCGATTGAGGATGCGGATATCTTCTGCGACTGGGTCCGGGAGCATTGGGCGGTCGAGCCGGTCTGCTTGGAGCAGCCCCGCGGAGACCGCGCCGTGGTGGACATCTATTTCGACACCTTGGCCGAAGCCGAGGCCCGCCGCCGGAAACTGCCGGCGAAATTCGCCTTTTCCTCGGTTCAAGCCATGATCTGCCGCGAGGAGCAATGGACCACTTTTTGGCGCCACCATTTCCATGTCCAGGACATCGGCCGCCGCCTGCGGACGGTTCCCGTCTGGGAGACTCCTCCGGACCGGAAGCGCATCAACCTGAGGATCGATCCCGGCCTCAGTTTCGGCACCGGCGGTCATTTCACGACCCGGTTTTGCCTGGAAGAACTCGAAAAGGCCTGCGGGAAGCTCAAGCCGCGCTCGATGCTCGACGCGGGCACCGGCAGCGGCATTTTGGCCATCGCGGCGGCCAAACTGGGGGTCAAAACCATCGACGCCTTCGACTACGACCCCGTTTGCGTGGAAAAATGCGCCGAGAACGCCGCCCTGAACCATTTGGGGAAGGGGCGCATCCGGTTTTACCAGGCCGACATTCTTCGCGATGGCTGGATGAAGCGTCCCGCCGACGTGGTCTGCGCCAACATTTTGACCCATGTTTTGATCGAAGCGGCCCCCGCCCTGTGGCGCGCGACGAAAAGACGCCTCCTCCTGACCGGAATCCGGGAATTCGAGGGCGATTCGGTCGCGGATGCCTTCGTGGCCGGCGGCGCGCGCGAAGTCCTGCGCGACGGCGACGGCGAATGGTGCGGCATCGTGCTGGACCGCCCCAAGACCTAAATCCCGCCCCGACGCGTTTTGCTGTCGCATGAGCCCCCTCCAAGCGGGTTCTGGGTGGGTTCTGGGGGGCATAAGCGGCTTGTTCTTCCCGCGCATTTCTGTCACCCTTTTCCCTCGTGAGAACGCTCTTGTGGAAGGGACGGCGGCAATGAAAAACAAATCGGGGCCGGGAGTTGTCCACATGCCATCCGGAAAGGCATGGGGCTGGGCAGTGCTCTTCGGGTGGGCCGCCGCGACGGCGGTCCAGGCCCAGGATTTCCTTTGGGAAACGAACGCCGACAGCACCATCGTCATCACGGGCTACGCGGGCCCCGGCGGCAATGTGGAAATCCCCGGCATCCTCGAGGGGAAAACCGTCACGAGCATCGGGGACTGGGCGCTCATCGATTGCGAAAGCCTGACCGGCATCACGTTTCCTGCCAGCATTACCAACATCGGGAATTGGGCGTTCAACGATTGTGAAAACCTGATCGGCGTCACGATTCCTGACCGTGTTGTCGTCATCGGATATGAAGCGTTTTCTTCCTGTGGAAGTCTGGCGGCGATAGAGGTGGCGGCGGGCAATTTGTACTACAGCAGCACGGATGGGGTCTTGTTCGACTACGACAAGGCCACGCTCATCCAGTGTCCCGGGGGAAAAGCCGGAAGCTATGCCATTCCCGGCAGCGTCATCCACATCGGGGATGCGGCCTTCGAAAGCTGTCGTCACCTGACCAATGTCGTGATTTCCGGCAGCGTCACCCACATCGGGAGGTATGCATTCTGGGGGTGCGTCAACCTGATGGACATCGTGATTCCCGGCAGTATCGATGAAATCGGGTTCATGGCTTTCTACGATTGCAATGGCCTGACAAATCTGTGGATCCCCAGCGGGGTCCTCCACATTGAAGATTGCGCATTCTTTTCCTGCGAGAACCTGATGGCGGTTGATGTGGACGGGGCCAATGCGTTCTACAGCAGCCTGGATGGAGTCTTGTTCGACCTCGGAAAAACCAAGCTCATCCAATGTCCAGGGGCCAAAACGGGAAGCTATGCGGTTCCGGCCGACGTCGAGGAAATCAGCAGTTGGGCATTTGCTTATTGCGGAAGTCTGACCAACATCGCGATTCCTTCCGGCGTCACCACCATCGGGCATTCGGCATTTGCGAATTGCGAAAGCCTGCTGGCGATTGAGGTGGACCCGGCGAACACGTCCTACAGCAGCGTGGAGGGTGTCTTGTTCGACCATGGGAAGACCACGCTCATTCAATTTCCGGAGGGGCGGGCCGGAAGCTATGCGATACCCGGAGGGGTCGCCGTCATCGGCGAGGGGGCATTCTATGGCTGCATCGGCCTGACGAACGTGATCCTTTCCGGCAGCGTCACCCACCTCATGAAGGATGCGTTTTCTCATTGTTCCGGCCTGACGAGCATCGACATTCCGGACAGCGCCACCCACATCGGGGAGTATGCGTTTTATGACTGTTCCAGCCTGGTGCGGGTCACGATCGGCCGTGGCGTCGACGACATCGGGCCGGATGCGTTTCTGTCATGCCGCGATCTGGCGGAGGCCTATTTCGCTGGAGATGCGCCGGACTTGGAGGATCCAGATGTGTTCTCTGACAGTGACGATTTAATCGTCTATTGCCTGCCGGGGGCCACGGGATGGGGGAGTGAATTCGGGGGCCGGCCGACGGCGCTGTGGTTGCCGGAGGTGAAGGGTGACGAGGACTTCGGCGTGCAGGCGGGCGGCTTCGGGTTCACCATCGGCTGGGCGGCGGGGAAGACGGTGGTGGTGGAAGCCA
>SABN01000078.1 GCA_009928955.1 Opitutia bacterium
GGGGGGTGGGTATGGTGCGCAGGTTTTTGGGAGGAATCCGCCCGGGTGGGCGGCCCCGGTTTGTTCTTTGTCACGGTCGGGCGCGGCGCTGGTGGAAGCTGCCGTTGCGCGATTGAGGAATGCCCATCGCAGACGCATTGCCCGATGGTGTAATGGCAGCACACGGCCCTTTGGAGGCCAGAGTCAAGGTTCAAATCCTTGTCGGGCAACCATTGCGCCGGACACGGAACGGAAGAGAAGTGCAGGAAATGGAAAACCACATCAAAATTTTCGCGGGAAATGCAAACCGGCCGCTGGCGGAGAAGATCGCGGCGCGGGTGGGCATTCCGTTGAGCGCGGCGAGCGTGATGCGCTTTCCGGACGGCGAGATTTCCGCGACCTACGAGGAGACGGTGCGGGGGCGGGACGTGTTCATCATCCAGCCGACGGGGATGTCGCCGAACGAATACCTGATGGAGCTGCTGATCATGACCGACGCGGCCCGGCGGGCGTCGGCGAAGCGGATCACGGCGGTCATTCCGTTCTTCGCCTATGCGCGGCAGGACCGCAAGGACCGCTCGCGCGTGCCGATCTCGGCGAAGCTGGTGGCGAACCTGCTGGTGGCCGCGGGCGTGAACCGCGTGCTGACGATCGACCTGCATTCCCCCCAGATCCAAGGCTTTTTCGACATCCCGGTCGATCATCTCTACGCGGCGCCGCTGTTGGTGCGCTATCTGCGGGAGAAGCTGCCGGCGGACAACCGCGTGGTGGTGGCGCCGGATCCCGGCGGCCTGAAGATGGCCTATTCCTATTCGCAGCTGCTGGACGCGGGCCTGGCGCTGGCCGGCAAGCACCGGACGAGCGCGACGGAGGTCGAGGCGCTGGAGCTGGTGGGGAACGTGGACGGCAAGGATTGCATCCTGACGGACGACATGACCACGACGGCCGGCACGCTGTGCGCGGCCGCCAAGCTGGCGAAGGCCCACGGGGCGAAGTCGGTGCGCGCGGCGGTGAGCCACTGCCCGATCACCGCGCTGGGCGTCCAGCGGCTGAAGGATTCGCCCATCGAGGAGCTGATCACCACCGATACCCTCCTGCAGCAGGAATGGGGGGATTTTCCGATCACGATTTTGTCCGTCGCGGACCTGCTGGGGGACGCGATCCAACGGATCTACGGGGACGAGTCCGTCTCCAAGCTGTTCGAGATTCATCAAGGGAGAACGCAATGAAAGAGACGAAATTGACCGCCAAGCCCCGCTCCGGCAAGGGGAGCGCGATGGCCGGCCGCCTGCGCCGCACGGGATGGTTCCCCGCGGTGGTGTACGGCGAGGGGCGCCCGGGCGTGGACATCCAGCTGAACGAGCATGACTTCGTGATGATGCTCCGGAGCCACCGCAGCGAGAACATGATCCTGGACCTCTCGGTGGAGGGGACGGACAAGCCCTACAAGGTGATGCTCAAGGCGATGCAGCACCATCCGGTCACGGGCCGGGTGATCCATCTGGATTTCTACGAGGTCTCCATGACCCGGAAGATCGAGATCGAGGTGCCGGTGAAGCTGACGGGCCTGGCCTTTGGCGTGGTGACCGAAGGCGGCATCCTGGAGCATGTGCTGCGCGCGCTGACGGTGCAGTGCTTGCCGGGCGACCTGATCGAGGAGATCGAGCTGGACGTGACCGACTTGGCCGTGGGCAAGACGCTGCGCGTGCGGGACGTGAAGGTCGACGCCGCGAAGTACAAGGTGATGGACGACCCCGACCAGGTGGTCATCGCCGTCGCCGCGCCGCGCACGGAGGAAGAGGAGAAGGCCGAGGCGGATGCCGACGCCACCACCGCCGCCGCCGGACCGGAAGTCTTGACCGAGAAGAAGGAAGAGGAAGGCGAAGAAGGCGCGGAGAAGGGCAAGGACGGCAAGGCCCCTTCCAAGGACGCCAAGGCGCCGGAGAAGAAGGAGAAGAAGTAGCCGCCTGAGGCGGCGGGAGACGCGTTGCGCGCATGAAACTGGTGGTGGGGCTGGGCAATCCCGGACGGACCTATGAGCACACCCGGCACAACGCCGGATGGGCGGTGCTGGACGAGTTTGCGAAGCGCCGGGGCGCGGGATTCCGCCGCTCGTGGCGCCGGCCGGTCCAATCGGCCAAGACGGCGCTCGAAGGCGCGGGCAACCTGCTGCTGGTGAAGCCGCTGACGTACATGAACTTGAGCGGAGAGGTGTTGCCGGGGCTGATGCGCCCGGCGGGCCTGACCGCAAAAGACTTGATTGTCGTGGCCGATGACATCAACCTGCCGCTGGGCCAGTTGAGGATTCGGCCGAAGGGCGGCGCGGGCGGCCACAACGGGTTGAAGTCGGTGATGGAGCATCTCGGGACGGAAGCGTTCGTCCGGGTGCGGGTCGGTGTTGGAGAACAGGAAGAAGGAAAGAGCTTGAAGGATCATGTGCTGGAGCGGATGCATTCCGAGGAGCGCCGGGCGCTGGCGGAAGCGGCGGTCCGGGCGGCGGACGCCTTGGAGTGCATTCTCGTCCACGGCGTGGACAGCGCGATGAACCAGTTCAATTGAGGAGGCATGAGGTGAATAAATACGAGGCGATGATCATCTTTCGGGAAACCCTGAAGGACGCGGATTGGGACGGGGCGGTCGAAGCCGTCCGCGCGGAAATCAAGAAGCAGGGCGGCGACATGACCAGCTGCACGCGGCTGGGCAAGCGGGAGTTCGCCCGGCCGATGCAGAAGCAGCAGGGCGGCCACTATGGACTGATCGCCTTCCGGCTGGCGGGCGACAAGGTGGCGGCGCTGCAGGCGCGGCTGAAGCTGGACGAGCAGGTGTTCCGCGTGCAGGTGGTGACGGCGCCGGTCGTGACGCCGATGGCGAAGAAGGATGTGGGCGATGGCGTCGCTGAATAAGGTGTTGCTGATCGGGAACCTGACGCAGGATCCCGAGCTGCGCCGGATTCCGTCGGGCACGGCGGTCTCCACGCTGCGCATGGCCCTGAACGAGTCGTTCCAGAACAAGAGCGGCGAGCGCGTGGAGCGCACCGTTTTCCTGGACGTGGACGTGTGGGACCGCCAGGCCGAGACCTGCCAGCAGTATCTGTCGAAGGGCTCGCCCGTCTTCATCGAAGGGCGCCTGCAGATGGACACCTGGGACGACAAGGAAACCGGCCAGAAGCGGTCGCGCCTGAAGGTGCGCGCGGAGCGCGTGCAGTTCCTCAGCGGCCCGCGCCGCGACGGCGCCGTGCGCGACACGGCGGCTCCGGCGGCCTCCGCCGCGGGCGCTTCCGCGCCGCCGGCCTATGAGGAGCCGCTGTCGAAGCCGGCGGACGACGAGGAAATTCCCTTTTAAACACGGAGTAGACGAACATGATGAAAGACAAGAAGAAACGAGCCCCCCGCCGCGAAGCGAAGACGGACGATCCGATGCGGATCCGCACCCGCCTGCTCAAGGCCGACCAGCAGGTGGATTACCGGGACTATGAATTCCTGCGCAAGTTCATGACCGAGCGAGGCAAGATCGTGCCGGGACGCATCACCGGGGCCAATGCCAAGCAACAGCGCCAGGTGAAGCGCGCGATCCGTCGCGCGCGGGTGATGGGATTGCTGCCGTAGGCGGCGGAAGGACAGGTGTGCCATGGGTAAATCCATTGAAGTGATCTTGGTGGGGGATGTTCCGGAGCTGGGCCGCTCCGGCGACGCCCGCCGCGTGCGTTCCGGCTATGCCCGGAACTTCCTGTTCCCGCAGAAGCTCGCGGTCACGATGACCGCCGGGACGAAGCGGCTGATCGAGAAGAAGCGCGCCGAGGCGCTGGTCCGCCTCTCGAAGGAAAAGGACGAGGCCGAGGTGCTCCTGCAGAAGCTGGAGAAGCTGACGGTGACCTGCTCCGTGAAGGCGAACGCCGACGGGCGCCTGTTCGGTTCGGTCAATCCGGCCGACGTGCTGGCGAAGCTGGCGGAAGCGGGCTATGCGCTGCAAAAGAAGCAGCTGGCGATGTACGAGCCCTTCAAGTCGCTGGGCGACCACGAGGCGGCGCTGCACCTCCATCCGGAGGTGAAGGGCACGCTGAAGGTCAAGGTCGTCGCGGAAAAGATGGCCACCTCCTCCGCGGACGCGGAGTAAGGGAGCCCGGACATGGCCGGAGCGGGAGAGGCGGGGTCGGGCGCCCGGGCGCCCCGTCCCGGGGACCGCGTTCCGCCGCACAGCGAGGATGCCGAGCGGGCGGTGCTGGGGTGCGCGCTCCAGGATGCGTCCCGCATCTTGGATCTGTGCATCGAACGGCAGATTTCGGGGGGCTCTTTCTATGTGCAGCGGCACCAGAGCCTCTTCGAAACGATGATGGCGCTGCATGCCGACCGCAAGCCGGTCGACTTCGTCACGGTGGCCGAGCGCCTCCGCGAAACGGGGTTGCTCGACGGCGTGGGGGGCGAGGACGAGCTGGCGCGGCTGATTTCCGGCACGCCCACCACCGCGCACGCCGAATACTACATCCAGCGCGTCTACGAAAACCACCTGCTGCGGCGCATCATCGACGCCGCCCGCGGGGTGACCGAGGACTGCTACAAGGGGGAGCTGGAGGCGGAGTCGATGCTGAGCTCCGCCGAAGAGACCTTCTACGGCCTGAGCGAGCAGCGCCTCGGCGTCGAGCGCACCTGGGGCCAGCTCGTCAACGACGAGATGAGGGAAGTGGAGATCCTGATCCGGGAGAAGAAGGGGCTCACGGGAATCTCGACGGGATACCAGGACATCGACAACATGCTGTTGGGGATGCAGAAGGGGGATTTGATCGTGCTGGCGGCGCGGCCGTCGATGGGCAAGACCTCGCTGGCGCTGAACATCGCGGAGAACGTGGCCTTGGGCGCGCGGCGGCAGACGCCGCGGCCGGTGGCGGTGTTCAGCCTCGAGATGTCCGCCGAATCCCTCGTCCGCCGCAT
The DNA here is from genome assembly GCA_009928955.1 of Opitutia bacterium. GTDB lineage: Bacteria > Verrucomicrobiota > Kiritimatiellia > CAIQIC01 > Lenti-01 > Lenti-01. The sequence continues at coordinate 4,905 of SABN01000078.1, forward strand.
GATCTGCTGCCACGCGCGCGTTTCGTCGCAGAGCCTGTCGTCGGGCAACGTGGGCCAGCCGGAGCATGGCCAGCTGATGGGGGCGGCGGACGTGCTGCGCAACGCGCCCATCTACGTGGACGACACCGCCGGACTGGAGGCGATGGACCTGCGCGCGCGCGCGCGGCGCCTGAAGCGGAAGTACGGCGTGGAATTCATCGTGGTGGACTATCTGCAGCTGATGAATTTCTCCAAGTTCGCCGCCGAGGGCCGGCAGCGCGAGACCGCTGCGATCTCCCAGGCCCTGAAAGGGATGGCCAAGGAGCTGAAGGTGCCGGTGCTGGTGCTCAGCCAGCTGAGCCGCGCGCCGGAGACGCGCGAGAAGAACGCGGTGCCGAAGCTGTCGGACCTGCGCGATTCGGGGGCGATCGAGCAGGACGCGGACGTGGTGATGCTGCTGCGGCGTCCGTGCAAGTACAAGAGCGATGCGGAGGCGGGCGACCAGCGGCTGGCGATCGTGGACATCGCCAAGCACCGCAACGGGCCGACGGGGGAGGTGCGGTTGAATTTCGAGGAGAACTTCACGCGGTTCGAGAACCGCGCCGAAGGCGTGGATGCCGGGGGCGACGAATGAACCAAAGGGTGGACATGAGCAAGCGCTGGATTCTTCGGGCGGTGGCGGGGGTTCTCTGGGCCGCGGCCGCCGGGGCCGCGCCCATCCGCGACATCCAGGTCGTTCCGGTGGGGGGCGAGGCGGTCAACGCCGAGCAGGTGCTGGCGCAGGTGAGCGTCCGGGTGGGGCAGGAGCTGGACCGCGCCGCGCTGTCGGAGGACATCCGCGCCTTGCAGCGATCCGGCGTTTATTCCTATGCGGAGGTGCGCTTGGAGACGGCGGCGGATGGCGGCGTGGTGCTGCGGTTCCGGGTGGCGGGGCGGCCGAAGATCCGCACGCTGGCGGTGAGGGGCGCGGACCATCTCGGCAACAAGAAGATCCGGACGCTGATGGAGATCGGCTCCGGCGACCGCGTGGACAACGCCCTGCTGGGACAGAAGGCGCAGAAAGTCCGCGACAGCTACCGCAAGGATTACTTTCCCGAGGCGAAGGTGTCGTGGACCTTCCAGCCGGTCGCGGGCGATCCCGAGTTCACGGACGTGGAGATCCAGGTGGAGGAAGGCCGTCGCGCCGTCGTCCGCCGCATCCTGTTCAACGGCAACCGGCACGTGCCCCGCCGCGAGCTGCTGAAGGTGATGACGCAGAAGCAGTCTTCGTGGCTGTCGTGGTTCAACAGCGCGGGCATCTACGAGCCCGGCAGCCTGCTGGCCGACCGCGAACTGATCCGCAAGGTGTTCATGGACAAGGGCTATCTCGGGGCGACGGTGGGCGAGCCCACCTTCACCTACGTGGGCCGCAAGAAGATCGACATCGCCTTCGAGGTGCGGGAGGGCCCGGCGTACGCGCTGGCCGGCTGGCGGATCGGCGGGCTGACGCTGTTTCCGAGCAACGAGGTGTCGCGCGGGGTGGTGGTGCTGGCCGGCGGCAACGCCTCCCTGGCGGACATCCAGCGCGGCGCGCAGAACATCCGGGACTTCTACGGCTCGCGCGGCTACATCAAGACGGGCGTCGATCCGCGCGTCTCGCTCGACACGAACGCGGCGACCGCGACGGTGTCCTACCAGGTGACCGAGGGCACGCTGGCGACCATCCAGAACGTCGAGATCCGGGGCAACGCGCAGACGAAGGACAAGGTGATCCGCCGCGAGATCAACGTGGTGCCCGGCGACATCTACAACGAGGTGAAGGTCCGTTCCAGCGAGAACCGGGTGCGCAACCTGAATTACTTCTCGTATGTGAACACCTATCCGGAGGGCACGGCGGTCTCGAACCGCTTCAACCTGATCTTCGACGTGGAGGAGCAGCGCACGGGGCAGTTCATGGTCGGCGCGGGCATTTCGAGCGTGGACAACATCATCGGCTTCGCCGAACTGACGCAGGGCAACTTCGACTTGTTCGGGTGGCCCCGCTTCACGGGCGGGGGGCAGAAGCTGAAGCTGCGCGTGCAGGCCGGCAGCGAGCGGACGGATCTGGAGATGTCGCTGATCGAGCCATGGTTCCTGAACCGGCGGCTCTCGCTCGGGCTGGACCTGTTCCGGCGCGACGCGCGGTTCCTGAGCGACGAATACGAACAGGTCAACACCGGCGGCTCGCTCACGCTGGGCAAGCCCTTCTTCGCCTTCAACCGCATCAACTGGATCTACGGGCTGGAGAACATCGACATCCGCAACGTGGAGACCAACGCCAGCGAGCGGATCCTGGCCGAGGAGGGGGGCCGCCTGAAGAGCTATGGCACCGTGGAGCTCATCCGCGACACCCGCAACAGCACTTTCGTCGCCACGCGCGGCTTCCGCGGCTCGGCCTCGGCGACGCTCGCCGGCGGACCCTTCGGCGGCGACACGGACACCTATCAGTTCCAGCTGCGCGCCTCGCAGTTCGTTCCGCTCTGGTTCGACCACGTGCTCAACCTCCGCGGCTGGACGTCGATGATCCAGGCGTACGGCGATTCGGACCGCGTGCCGATCTTCGACCGCCTGTTCGCGGGCGGGCCGCGCACGGTGCGCGCCTTCAAGTACCGCCGGGTCGGCCCGAAGGACGAGGATGAGGAGCCCATCGGCGGCCGTTCGGCGGCGACCGCCTCGGTGGAATACATGGTTCCGGTGGTGGACAAGGTGCGTCTGGCGCTGTTCTACGATGTGGGCGTGGTGTGGCAGGACCTCTTTGAGAAGGATCTGGAGAATCCCGCCATCGGCGACGGCGTCTTGTTCGACGGCTACGGCCTGGGCATCCGCTTCGACTTCCCGTCGTTCCCGATCCAGCTCGACTACGCCTGGCCGATCAACACCGACGAAGCCACCCCCGACAGCGGCCGCTTCAGCTTCTCCATCGGCTACACCTACTAGGGCGTTTCAGGATTTGGTGTCGCCGCGCTCGATGAGCGCGGGGTTCTGGATTCAAGGGCCGGCCCCGGCGGGACCGGCTGCGGTTCCGAACCGCTATCCGCCGGAGTTGCTTTGCTCCGATTGGATCACGTAGTCCATGTAGCCGCAGCACAGGGCGGGCAGGAGGAGCTCGGGCGTCCGGACGAGGAACCGCACCTCCAGATGGAAGCACCGGCTTTCGAATTCGAAATGTTCGCTGCCGAAAACGACGCGGAACCACTTCCGGAGACGATGGCGGCAGCGGACCTCCTCTTCGCCGAACCGCACCTGCGCGGGCGAGAACAGGCTGGAGCGCTCCAGGATCACGTGCCCGGAAGCGGCATCCAGGAACTGCGTGCGGTCGTTGAAGAACGAGCGCCAGCCGGAGGCGGGCCGGGGCCGGGAGAAGGCCAGGACCTCGCCGCCGGGAGTTGAAACGGTGTAGACCCGTTTGCGTCCGTTCCCCCGGTAGCCGAGCGCGAAGCGGCGGCCGTCGGAGGTTTCCGCCGCGCACCGGGCGACGTCGACGGTGTTCGCCCACCAGCGCCGCTTCAATTCGGGCCGGAACGATCCGGCGATGGGTTCGCTCATGGTTTCTCGTTCGCGCGGCATTTCACCGGATGGGGTCGGCGGAGCTTGGGACGGGGATCAAGGGGAGAGGGCGTCGAACTCGGCGGCCCAGTCGGCTTGGGCGTCGAAGGGGGGCTGGAGCGCCTGCCAGGCGTCGAGGAAGGCGGGGGACGGATCGGGCAGGGCGATGGCGCCGCCGAGCGGCGCGCTGTCTTCTTCCGCGCTGCGCCACAAGACGAGCGCGACGGGGGCGTCGCCGAGGGTTCCGAGCTGGTAGGGGGTTTCGATGACCATGGGGGGCAGGGCGAAGTGGGCGGTGCGGCGGGCGACGGCGATGAGGTCGGGATGCGCGGCGGGGGCGTAGTCCGCGCGGAGGTGGGTGGTTTTCCACGCGCCGTCGGGCTGGCGGCGCTTGCGGAGGAGCGTGCCGGTCTCGGCGGGGGCGAGCTGGTCGGGGAGCATGTCGCCGCGCCAGAGCAGGAGTCCGTTCCGTTTTTGGACGGTGGCTTGGGCGCTGTCGAGGGTCAGGATGACTTGCGGGGGGAGGGGCCGGGGATCGGAGACGAAGGCCAGTCCGGCGGTTTTCGCGGCTTGGGCGAGGCGCGTTTCGGCGGCGGTGAAGATGTCGGCGCCGCCGAGGGTGGCGGGGTCGAGCGGGAGATGCGCGGTCCGGGCGGCGGCGCCGGAGGCGGCGAGAAGCAGGGCGGCGGCCAGGAGGGGGAAGCAGCGGCGGGCCATGGGCGCTAGTCGTGGGGGGCGTGGTTGGACAGGTGCAGGAACTCGTTGCGGGTGGCGACGGAGTCGTGGAAGCTGCCGAGCATGGCGGAGGTGACCATGCGGGAGTTCTGCTTCTCCACGCCGCGCATCATCATGCACAGGTGGCGCGCCTCGATGATCACGCCGACGCCTTCGGGCTGGAGGGTGTCCATCAAGGTGCGGGCGATCTGGTTGGTGAGGCGCTCCTGGAGCTGGAGGCGGCGGGCGAAGAGATCGGCGAGGCGGGCGAGCTTGCTGACGCCCACGACCTTGCCGCGGGGGATGTAGCCGATGTGGCAGACGCCGAAGAAGGGCAGCAGGTGGTGCTCGCAGAGGGAGTAGATCTCGATGTCGCGGACGATGACCATGTGGTTGGCCTCGACCTCGAAGATGGCGTTGTTGAGGACGGTGGCGGGATCCTGCTTGTAGCCGCGGGTCATGTAGGCCCAGGCGTCGGCGGCGCGGCGCGGGGTGCCGCGCAGGCCTTCGCGTTCGGGGTCTTCGCCGAGGGCGGCGATCCATTGCTTGACGATGTTTTGCATGGGGCGGATTTAGCCACAAGCGGCCGGGGTCCGCAATCCAAGAATCGGGCGGGCGAGGGCCGGGACCGGACGGCCGAAAGTCGAGGCTTGGCGGGGGCGCGGGCGGTGGAGTAGCATGGGGCGCATGGTTGTAGGGTTGCTGAAAACGACGGCGAAGGTGGTCGCGCTCCTGCCGCTGGGCTGGGCGCTGGCCCTCGCGCGGCAGTGGGGGTGGATGCTGGCGCAGGTCGTGCGTCTGCGCCGGGCCTACGTGCTGGATGCGCTGGCGCGCAGCTTTCCTGAAAAGACGGACCGGGAGCGGCGGGCCCTGTATGCCGAGATGTGCCGCCACCAGGCGGCCAACCTGATGGAGCTGATGCGCTTCGCGGGCGGCAAGGACGCGGAACTGGGGGGGCTTCTCGACGTGCGCGGCGAGGAGATCGTGCGGGCGGTGCGCTCCCGCGGCAAGGGCGTGCTGATCCTGATCGCCCATTTCGGCAACTACGACCTGATGGGGCTGTATGCCTCCAAGCTGTTCGGCTATCCGCTGACGATCATCACCAAGACGCTGAAGGACGCGAAGCTGAACGCGCTGTGGTGGGAGATGCGCCGCAAGGCGGGCGTGACCGAGATCCCCGCGCACAAGGCGTATCGCCCCTGCGTGCGCGCGCTGCAGCAGAACGGGCTGGTGGGCTTCATGCTCGACCAGAACCGGCCGAATCCCCAGGGCGTGTACGTGGATTTCTTCGGCCGGCTCGCGTCGACGACGCCGGGGTTGGCGTTCATGTCGGCGCAGACGGGCGCGCCGGTGGTGCCGGTGTTCATGCACCGCACGCCGGAAGGCCGCCACGTGCTGGAGGTGCGGCCGATCCTCGAGCCGCCGCCGGACCGCCAGGAGGAGACGCTGCGGGCGTTCACGGCGGCCTGCACGAAGATCATCGAAGAGGAAGTCCGGCGCTTTCCGGCGCAGTGGCTGTGGCTCCACAAGCGCTGGAAAAGCCGTCCCGAGGGAGAAGGCGCGCCCGCGCCTGCGGCGCCTTGACGACGGGGAGAGGCATGTCGTCCGCCAAGAAATTCCGCCAGGCGCTGGAGGCGCCGCTTGCGCGCCTGGGGCTGGCGGTGGTTCCGCGCCTGCCGCGGCGGGCCGTGCTGGGGTTGGCGCGCGCCATGGGAAGCGGGAGCTACTGGTTTTCGGCCCGCACGCGCCGGATGGGACTGGCCAATTTGGACTTGGCCTTTGGCGGCGCCAAGACCGGCGCGGAGAAGAGGCGGATCTTGCGCGAGTCCTTGCGGAACTTCGCCCTGGTCGTGCTCGACCTGTTCTGGTTTTCGCGGAATTCGCTGGCGCGGATGGATCGCTGGCTCGCGGTGAGCCCGGACTTGCGGACGGCGCTGGCGAAGCCGGGCGCGCGCGTGGGGGTGCAGGGGCACTTCGGGAACTGGGAGTTGATCGGCCGCTATGCGGCGACGCAAGCGGTATCGGTGATGAGCGTGGCGATGCCGCTGAAGAACCCGGCGGTGGACGCCCTGCTGCAGGCGGCGCGGCAGGTGACCGGCCAGCGGATCATCGAGCGCAAGGGGGCGCTGAGAAAGCTGGTGCGGTTTCTGAGGGCCGGCGGCACGGTGGGGTTGGTGCTGGACCAGAACACCGCGCCGGAAGAAGGCGGGGTGTTCGCGGAGTTCTTCGGTCTTCCGGTGGCGGTGTCGCCCGCGGCGGGGTTGCTGGCTTCGATGACCGGCGCCGAGATCATCTTCCCCTATGTCCTGCCCTGCGCCGATGGCACCTACCGGGGCGAGTTGCCGCACGTGATCACGGCGGAGGACCTCGCTTCGATGGACCGCGACACCTTGGCGCTGGAGATCACCCGGCAGATCACCGGATATTACGAAGAGGCCATCCGGTTGCATCCGGAGTGCTGGCTCTGGAGCTATAAGCGCTGGCGCCACGTCCCGGAAGGGATGTCGCCCGGAAAATTCCCATTCTATGCGGACAAGCCGCCAGTGGAACCTCGAACCGTTGAATCCTGAACCCGACCCAAGGAGCATGGCCATGTTGGATTTTTCCACCTATCAGAAGCAGGCGATGACGACGGCGGTGTATCCGGGCCGCGGCGAGGGCAATTTCGTGTATCCGGCGCTGGGGCTCGCGGGCGAGACCGGTGAAATCTGCGAGAAGCTGAAGAAAGCCATCCGCGACGAAGGCGGGAAGATTTCGGCCGAGCGGAAGATGCTTTTGGGCAAAGAGCTTGGCGACGTGTTGTGGTACATCTCCACGCTGGCGACGGAGCTGGGGCTGGACCTCGACGAGATCGCCAGCGGCAACCTCGCCAAGCTGGCGGCGCGGAAGGAAGCCGGCAAGATCCATGGCAGCGGGGATTTGCGCTGACATGGGCGTTCCGGCGGCAGTGCTGTTCGACTTCGACGGCGTGATCGTGGACAGCGAGCGGCTGCACCACGAGACGATGGCCGAGGCGATGGCCGGGGACGGGCCGGCGCCCAGCTGGGAATTCTATCGCGCGGAGCTGATGGGGCTGGATGACCGCGGCGCGTTCGCGGCGCTGCTGAAGCGCGCGGGGCTGCCGGCGTCCCCCGACGAAATCCGGCGGCGCATCGAACGCAAGGCGGCGCTGTTCGCGACGCATGCGGCGACCGGGCGCGTGCCGGCGTTTCCCGGCGCGGTGGAGCTGATCCGCGCTTGCGCGGCGGCGGGCCCGGTGGGGTTGTGCAGCGGCGCGCTGCGAAGCGACATCGATCCGGTGCTGGCCGCGCTGGGGATCGCGGATTGCTTTGCCGTGCGGGTTTCGGCCGACGACGTGCACCAAAGCAAGCCGGACCCCACCAGCTACCGGTTGTGCGTGGCGAGGCTCGCGGCGAAGTTCCCGAAGCGCGGAATCGCCCCGGCCGCCTGCGTGGCGATCGAGGACACGCCGGACGGCATCGCCTCGGCGCGCGGCGCGGGGATTCCCGTGGTGGCCGTCGCGACGAACCTGCCGGCGTCGGCGCTGCGGGCGGCCGGGGCTTCTGCCGTGGTCGATTCGCTGAAGGGGCTCTTGCCCGAGCAACTCGCCGCGCGCGCGGGGCTTCCGGATGGAGCCCGCCGCGGTTGAGGGCGGGGGGGCGATGCCGCCAGGCCAGGAGGAGCATTCGATCCTGGCAAACGCCACGCCAGTTCGGCTTGAGTTGACGGGCCAGATGTGAGATATTCCAAGGATGAATGTGTCCCGCCCCATCCCGGAGGCCGAGTTCTGCGAGGCGGCGCGGGTGGCCACGCGCGCGGAGGCGGAAGAGGTGTCGGCGTTCCTGCTGCAACCGGGCCTGTTCGGCACGCCCCTGACGCCCGGCGAACTGGAGGAATTCAAGACCCATCCGGTTGCCACCCTCGGATGCGCGGATGACGCCTATTGGTTCGTGAGAGACGAGACGCGCGCGGTTTGCGCCGTGATCGGGGTCCGCATGAACGCCGAACGGACCGGCATCTTCGAGGTCAGCGCGCTGGCGCTCCATTTCGCCTGCCGCCGCCGCGGGTTGGGTCGCCGCCTGCTCGAGCTGGCGCTGCGCTTCGTGGCGGAGTCCGGCGGCCGCGGCCTGCTTTTTGAAACCTCCTCGGACCCGTCCTACGCGCCCATGCACCGCCTGTTGGCGAAACGGGGGTTCGCCCAGGTCGGCCGCTTCCCGGATTTCTACTATCCGGGCGAAGACACGCTTTGGTATTATCGAGCGATCAAACGATAGGAACCCCGGGAACCCCATGGCTCGATCGCGCAGCGCCCTATATTCCCTCTCCGGTCTGGCCCTCTTGCTGGGGCTGCTCCTGTTCGTCCAGCGCGACCGCATCTCCGAAGCCTTTTCCCTCGCCGACGCCGTGCCGTTCGAGAAGCTGTCCAAGGCGGCGCGCGCGGACGACGGCTCGTTCGCGGTCGTGTTCGACTCCAACAAGCGCATCGCCCGCGTGGGGGAGGATGGCGAGCTGGCCTATCTGATCTCGGCCCGCAACGATCCGAATAAAGGGTTTTTCTTCGCCAACGAGCTCGCGTTCGATCCCGCCGGGGCCTTGTACGTCGCCAGCACCTACATCGACACCGCCACGCTGACGGTCAACCGCGAGGCCGTGGTGCG
>SABN01000197.1 GCA_009928955.1 Opitutia bacterium
GCCCTGGCCGACCTTTTCCAGCAGCCCGGTGACGGTGGGGGGCAGTTGGGCGGCGGGGAAGGGATTGGTGTTCGGTTTCTTGAAAAGGCTGCCGAGCAGTTCTTGAACCATCGGGAAGGGCATGGGCGGTCTCCTTAGCGGATCTGGGCGTCGACCATGACGAGGATCAGGCCGACGATGGAGAGGGCGCCCAGGATTTTCCAGTAGACGTCGACGACCTGCGTGATCCGGAAACGGGCGACGGAAATCCGGACGAGGGTGACGGAGAAGAACAGCACGACGAACAGCTTGAGCAGGAAGAACGCGGCGTTGGCGGCCGTGGCCAAGGCAGGGCAGCAGGCGATCGCGACGAAGTCGGTCAGGTTCCAGGGGAAGAACAAGGCGACGATCAGCGCCGTGACGACGATGGTCTTGACGGCGAGGGAGAGGGAGAAGAGCGCGAAATTGCGGCCTGAATATTCGACGAGCAAGCCGCCGGCGATTTCGGTTTCGGCTTCGGGGGCGTCGAAGGGGATGCGGCCGAGCTCGCCGGGGACCACGAGGACCATCGTGGCGAGCAGCAGCAGCAGGCCCATGAAGCCGACGGGGCCGACGAGCGTCCAGATCGGGGTGGCGGCGAGGGCGGCGAGCGAGAAGGGGTTGGCGACGTCCATCTGCGCCAGTTTCCAGGCGAAGGCGATGACGGTCGAGGCCAGCGGCAGCTCGTAGGCGATCATGGTGACCATCTCGCGCTGGGCGCCGATGGTGGCGTAGGGGGAGCCGGAAGCGAGGCCGCCGGCGACCATGGCGAGGCCGGGGATGAGCAGCAGGTACATGATGAGGACGAGGTCGCCGTGGAGGCCCAGCACGGGCAGGCCGGGCAGGGCGGCCATGGGGATGTAGAGCAGGATGGTGATGGCGGAGGCGAGGGCCAGCAGCGGCGCGCCGTTGAAGAGCCAGGGAATGGCGTTGGCGGGCACGACGTTTTGCTTGACCAGCAGTTTGGCCAGATCGATGAACGGCTGGCGGACGGGCGGGCCGATGCGCGACTGCATGCGGGCGGCCAGAACGCGGTCGAGGCCGGTGAACCACAGGCCGGCGATGAGGCCGAAAACGGCCATGCCGAGAGTGCCGGCGACGGTCAAGAGAAAGGTGTTGGCGTTCATGGATTACCTATTTCGCGAGGCCGGCCTGGATGCGGCGGGTCTTTTCCACCGACAGGCGGTGCAATTCTTCCTTGGTCACGATCTGGCGCGAATCCGGCCGGACGAGGGCGACGCGGTCGGTGCAGGAAATGCAGGGATCGATGGAGGCCGCGATGATGGGGATGTCGGCGATCTGCTCGCCTTCCATCATGGGAATCCAAGCCATGTAGTTGGAGTAGGACGACGCCTTGACCTTCCAGGCGGCGGGTTCGTCCTTGCCGGCTTCGAGGCGGACGTAGTGCATGACTTCGCCGCGGGGCGCCTCGTGGCGGCCGACGGCCTCGCCGGCGGCGCCCTTGAGCTTGGCGAGGAGGACGGCGGGTTTGGGAATCGCGAGCAAGGGGCCGTCGGGCAGCATGGCCAGGAGCTGGCGGACGATGCCGATGGACTGCTTGACTTCGAGGAGGCGGGTGATGATGCGGTCGTAGACGTCGCCGCGGACTTCGCCGGTGAGGAGATCGGGGGTTTGGTACTCCAGCTCGATGTCGCCGTAGGCGGCGTAGGCGTGGTCGATGCGGACGTCCTTCTTGATGCCGGACGCGCGGGCGGTGGGACCCACGGGGCAGAGCAAGCGGGCTTCGTCGTAGGTCAACACGCCGCAGTCGCGGCAGCGCATCTGGACAGTGGTGTCGTCGAGGAAGACGGCCGCCAGCTTGGCGTAGGCGTCCTCGAAGAACTTCATCGATTCCTCGATGCGGGGGAACTGGTCCGGAACGATGTCGCGGCGGACGCCGCCGATCTGGATGATGGCGTAGTGGACGCGGTTGCCGGTCAGGTATTCCAGCAGGTCCATGACGTTTTCGCGAACGCGCCAGGCGAGGTAGAAGGCGGAATCGAAGCCGAGTTCGTGGGCGGCGACGCCGGCCCAGAGGAGGTGGGAGTGGATGCGCTCGAGTTCGCCGACGATGGAGCGGATATAGTGGGCGCGGTTGGGCACCTGGATCTGCGCGATCTGCTCGACGGCGCGGGAAAAGGAAATGGAGTGGGTGATGCCGCAGATGCCGCAGATGCGCTCGGCGAGGTACATGGTCTGGATGCAGTTGCGGCGCATGCCCATCCATTCGACGCCGCGATGGGCCATGCCGGGGGCGAAATCGGCTTTCCGGATCCGCTCGCCCTCGATGTCGAGGGAGAACATGACCGGCTCCTTGAGCGCGGGGTGCGCGGGGCCGATCTGGGTGGCGTAGCCGGAAGGCTTTTTGACTTCGATGGTCTTCATAAATCCAAATCCTTTTTAGACAGGATTGACAGGATTGGCAGGATTGGGAACCGGAGGGGGCGGATTGTCGACGAACTGGCAGGCGTCGCGGCCGGTGGCCCAGAGGTCCTTGACCATGTCGGGCGGGATGCCGGTCTCGTCCTTGCGCCAGGGGAAGACGCCCGCCGGGAAGTCCTCGGGCAGGAAGAGGCGGCGGCCGTCGGGGATGTCGACGACTTCGATGCCGAGCATTTCCTGCTTTTCGCGTTCGCTGGTGAGGGCGCCGGGGATG
>SABN01000007.1 GCA_009928955.1 Opitutia bacterium
CATCGGATGGTCCACCGGGTTCATCGCCACGCCGCGCACGGTCGGGCGGATGCCCTTCCAGCGCTTGCGGCCGGCCTTGCCCAGCGAGATGTTTTCATGCTCGAGGTTGCCCACCTGGCCGATCGTCGCATAGCACTCGGCGCGGACCTTGCGGGTCTCGCCCGAGGGCAGCTTGATGTGCGCGTACGCGTCGTCGCGGGCGGCGATGCGCGCCACCATGCCGGCGCTGCGCACCATCTTCGCGCCCGCCCCCGGCACCAGTTCGATCGCATGGATCGGCATGCCCAGCGGAATGGCCGACAGCGGCAGCGCGTTTCCATCCACCGGCTCCGCCTTCGGGCTGGCGACCAGCGTCGCGCCCTCCTTCACGCCGTTGGGCGCGAGGATGTAGCGCTTCTCGCCATCCGCATACGCCAGCAGCGCCAGGCGCGCCGTGCGGTTCGGATCGTACTCGATCGCCTGCACCTTGGCCGGGATCTCCAGCTTGTCGTGCCGCTTGAAATCCACCATGCGCAGGAACTTCTTGTGCCCGCCTCCGCGGTGGCGGACCGTGATCCGTCCCTGCGAATTGCGGCCGCCCTGGCCCTTCTTGATCCGGATCAACCGGCTCTCGGGCCGCTTCTTGCTGACGCCTTCGAAATCCGAAAGCGTCGTGAAACGCAGCGCCGCCGTCTTCGGCTTGTATGTTTTGAGACCCATGTTCGATCCTCGCTATGCCATTTCGATGGACTGGCCGTCCTGGAGCGTCACCACCGCGCGCTTCCAAGCCGGGGTGTGGCCATAGGACATCGTCCGCTGGCGCTTGGCCTTGCCTGGGCGCATCATGGTGTTCACGTCCTTGACCTTGACATTGAACTGCTGTTCCACCGCGCGGCGGATCTCCAGCTTGTTCGATCCGCGGTCCACCTCGAAAAGATATTGGTTGCCGACCTCCTTGAGGCGGCTCCCCTTCTCCGTCATCAGGATCTTCTTGACGACCAGCTTGCTCATTGCTCCACCCCTTCCGAGAGGCGCGCCTGCAGGGCTTCCAGGCCGGCCGCATCCGCCACGATGACCGGATAGCGGAACACCTGGTAGGTGTTCGCCTGCGCCGCGGTCGTCACTTCGACCTTCGCCACGTTGCGCGCCGCCAGATTCAGATTCTTGTTCGACTCGGCCGTCACGAACAGCACTGCGCGTCCGCCGCCCACCTTCTTCAGCAAGACCGCCACGGCCTTGGTCTTCGGCTCGATCGACCCGAGGCCTTCGGCCACCACCACCGCGCCCGCCGCGATCTTCTCGCTCAGCGCGCGGCGGAACGCCAGCGCCGCCGTCTTCTTGTTGATCTTCTTCGAATAGTCCCGCGGATGGGGGCCGAACACGACGCCGCCGCCCCGCAGGATCGGCGACCGGATCGACCCTTGGCGGGCCCGGCCGGTCCCCTTCTGCTTGAAGGGCTTGCGGCCGCCGCCGCTCACCTCGTCGCGCGTCTTGGTGGACGCCGTCCCCGCGCGGATCCCCGCCCGGTATGCCGTCACCGCGTCCAGCACCGCCTGGGCGCCGCGCTTCAGTTCCAGAAGCCCGTCGGCGACTTGCTTCTCGCCGGCGGCTTCGCCGTTCAGATTGTATGTTGCCACTTTGCTCATGACGCCTATGCCTTCTTGATCGCTTTCCGCACCAGCACGATCCCGCCCATCGGGCCGGGCACCGCGCCTTCCAGCAACAACGCGTGGTCGTCCGCCAGGACCTTGACCACCCGCAGATTCTGGGTCGTGATGTCCACCGAACCCATGTGGCCCGGCAGCTTCTTGTTCTTGAACACGCGCGCCGGCCACTCGCGGTTGCCGATCGATCCCGGCTTGCGGTTCCATCCGCCACCATGGCTGGCCCGGCCGCCGGCGAACCGGAAGCGCTTGACGACGCCTTGGAAGCCCCGGCCCTTGGTGTGGCCCAGCACATCCACGTATTTCACGCCTTCGAACACCGCCGCGGTCAGCACGTCGCCGGCCTTGGCGGCCTCGCCCGCGTCCACGCGCACTTCGCGCAGCAGCTTCTGGGGCTTGGCGCCGGCCTTCTTGAAGTGGCCCTGCTCGGCCTTCGTCAGGCGCGATTCCTTCTGCTCTTCGAATCCGAGCTGGACCGACTCGTAGCCATCCGGCTTCGCGCTCTTGCGCTGCACCACCACGCAGGGGCCCACCTGGACCACCGTCACGGGCACTTGCTTCCCGGCGTCGTCATAGACGCGCGTCATTCCGATCTTCTTGCCAATCAATGTTTGCATGGACGTCCTCCCCCTTAGATCTTGATTTGGATGTCCACGCCGGCGGGGAGGTTCAGCTTCTTCAGCTCGTCCACCGTCTTCGCCGTCGGGTCGATGATGTCCAGCAGGCGCTTGTGCGTGCGGATCTCGAACTGTTCCATGGACTTCTTGTCCGCGTGGACGCTCCGGTTCACCGTGTAGCGCTCGATGCGCGTGGGCATCGGGATCGGCCCCGCCACCCGGGCGCCCGTGCGCTTGGTCGTTTCCACGATCTCGCTGGCCGATTGGTCCAGCATCCGGTGGTCGAAAGCCCGCAGCCGTATTCTGATTCGTTGTCCGCTCATGTTCTCTTCTCTGTCAACGGTTCATCAATTCCTGACTCAAGTTTTCCGGCACCACCTCGAACCGGGCCGGCTCCATCGCGTACCCGGCGCGGCCACGTGTCAAAGAACGCAATGTCGTCGCGTAGCCAAACAGCTCCGCCAGCGGCACCGACGCCTCGATCACCCGCGTTCCATCCCGCTGCGCCACGTCTTTCACCTGGCCGCGGCGCATGCTCAGATCGCCCAGCACGTCGCCCAGATGTTCCTCGGGCGCCACGATCTCGAGCGCCATGATGGGCTCCAGAAGGGCCGGGCGTGAAGAGCGCACCGCCTCTCGCAGCGACATCGAAGCCGCCGATCGAAACGCAACTTCCGTCGAGTCGACGGGATGCCATTGGCCGTTGACCACTGTCACCCGGATGTCGACCAGAGGGAAATTTCCCAACACACCTGTGCTCAACCCGTCGTGGATTCCTTCCTCCACCACGGATCGAAAATCGTGCGGCATTAAATCAGACGAGAGCCGGAAGTCAACCAAATTTCCGCCCCCCCGCTCATTTTTTTCCAGCGCCACCCCCACCATCGCGAAGTGGCGGTGCCCGCCCAGCTCCCGGTCGAACGTGAATTCCGCCTGCCCCGCCTGGGTGATCGTCTCGCGGTACGCCACCATCGGCCGCCCCGCGTTCGCCTGCACCTTGTATTCCCGCAGCATCCGGTCTTTCAGGATTTCCAAATGCAATTCGCCCATCCCCTGGATGATCGTCTGGCCCGTCTCCAGGTTCTGCCCGACGCGGAACGTCGGATCCTCGTCCGCCAGATCCTGCAGCGCCGCCTGCATCTTTTCCTTGTCCGCCTGCGTCTTCGGCTCGATCGCCATCGACACCACCGGCTCCGGAAACACGATCCGCTCCAGCACGATCGGCTTCTGCTCCGCGCACAGCGTGTCGCCCGTCCCCACGCCCTTGATCCCCGCGATCGCGCCGATCTCGCCCGAAAAAAGCGCCTCGACCTCTTCGCGCTGGTTCGCGTGCAGCCGGATCAGCCGCATCACGCGGTCCCGCTTCTGCGTGCGCGGGTTGTACACGTTGGCCCCCTTGCGCAGCTCGCCCGAATACACCCGCATGAAAATCAATTTGCCCACGAACGGATCCGTCGCCACCTTGAACGCCAGCGAACACAGCGGCTCGAAATCGCCCGTCGTCCGCGCCAGCTCCTCGTCCGTCTTCGGATGCCGCCCCTTCACCGGCGGCACGTCCACGGGCGACGGCAGGAAATCGACCACCGCGTCCAGCAGCGGCTGGATGCCCTTGTTCCGCAGGCTCGTTCCGCACAGCACCGGCACCAGCCGGTTTGCGATCGCCGCCTTGCGGATCCCCTCCCGCAGCGCGTCCTCCGACAGATCTCCCTCGTCCAGATACGCGTTCAGCAGCGCCTCGTCCGCCTCCGCCACCGCTTCCAGCAGGACCTCCCGCGCCTGCTGCGCCGCGCCCGCCAGCTCCGCCGGAATGTCCTGCGCCAACACCTTCGACCCCAGCGCCTCCTCGTCGAACGTCAGCGCCCGCATGCGCACCAGATCGACCACCCCGCGAAACTGCTCCTCGCGCCCCCACGGGATCTGCACCGGCACCGCCGGCGCGCGCAACTTCTCGCGCATTTCCCCGACGACCCGCTCGAACGACGCGCCCGTCCGGTCCATCTTGTTGATGAACGCGATCCGCGGAACCCCGTACTTGTTCGCCTGCCGCCACACCGTTTCCGATTGCGGCTGCACGCCGCCCACCGCGCAGAAAACCCCCACCGCCCCATCCAGCACCCGCAGCGAACGCTCCACTTCCGCCGTGAAATCCACGTGCCCCGGCGTGTCGATGATGTTGATCTGGCGGTCCCGCCAGAAGCACGTCGTCGCCGCGCTCGTGATCGTGATGCCCCGCTCCTGCTCCTGCGGCATCCAATCCATCACCGTGTTGCCGTCGTGCACCTCGCCCATCTTGTGCACCCGGCCCGTGTAGTACAGCATCCGCTCCGTCGTGGTCGTCTTGCCCGCGTCGATGTGCGCCACGACCCCGATGTTCCGGATCGCCGCCAGCGCGTGCCCGCGCTCCGCCGCCTCGATTTTGACTTCCTTCGCCACGCTGATGCCTGTCTTGTTCCTTGAAATGAAAGCCCCGCAACCTATCACGCCCCCCCCGCTCCGCCAAGCGCAGAGTTGAAAACGGCGCGCCGCCCGCGTCCCGGAAACGCCGGAGCCCCCCCCCGGATCGGGCTGCCGCGCGCCGCCGCCCCCCGGTTTCCGGCGAGCCCCGCCGGGAATGCGGGATCAGTCCGTCACCGCGCCGAAGGAGGCGCTGCCGACTTGGCGCGCGTATTTCGCCAGCGCGCCGCGGGTTTCCTTCGGCGCCGGCGCTTTCCATTTCGCCTGGCGCTTCTTGAATTCCGCCGCGGAAATCCCCAGATCGATCCGCCGCGTCTCCGCATCGATGGAAATCGGATCGCCGTTCTTCACCCACGCGATGGGCCCGCCGATCGCCGCCTCCGGCGAGATATGCCCCACCACGAATCCGTGGCTGCCGCCGGAAAAGCGTCCATCGGTGATCAGCGCCACGTCCTGCCCCAGCCCCCGGCCCATGATGGCCGACGTCGGCGAGAGCATCTCGCGCATGCCCGGCCCGCCCACGGGCCCTTCGTTGCGGATCACCACCACGTGGCCCTTCTTCACCGTCCCTTTCAGGATCGCCGCCAGCGCGGCCTCCTCCGACTCGAACGTGACGGCGCGGCCTTGGAACCGCAAGCCTTCGTGGCCGCTGATCTTCGCCACCGCGCCTTCCGGCGCCAGGTTGCCGCGCAGGATCACCAGATGCCCCGTCGGCTTGATCGGGTCGGAGAGCGGCCGGATGATCGCCTGGCCCTTCGGATACGGCCGGATACCGCGCAGGTTTTCCTTGAGCGTCTGGCCCGTCACCGTCAGCAGCCCGCCGTCCATCAATCCTTCTTCCACCAGCATCTTCATCAGCGGAGCGGTCCCGCCGATGGCGACCAGGTCCGACATCACGTGCCGTCCGCTGGGCTTCAGGTCCGCCAGCATCGGCGTGCGCGCCGCCACGCGCGTGAAGTCGTCCAGCGCCAGCTTCACGTTCGCCGCATGCGCGATGGCCAGCAGGTGCAGCACGGCGTTGGTCGAGCCGCCCATCGCCATCACCAGCGCGATGGCGTTCAGGAACGCGCCGCGCGTCAGGATGTCGCTGGGCCGGATGCCGCGGCGGATCAGATTCATCACCGCGCGGCCGGCTTCGCGGCAGTCGCGCGTCTTCGCCGCGGAAATCGCGTTCTGCGCGCCGCTGTTGGTCAGGCTCATGCCCAGCGCCTCGATGGCCGACGCCATCGTGTTGGCCGTGTACATTCCGCCGCACGAGCCCGCCCCCGGAATCGCGCAGCCTTCGATCTGCTGCAGTTCCTTGTCCGTGATCTCCCCGCGCGCCTTCTGGCCCACCGCCTCGAACACGCTCACGATATCCACCGGTTTGCCGTGGTGGCAGCCGGGCTTGATCGTCCCGCCATAGACGAACACCGCCGGTCGGTCCAGCCGCGCCATCGCGATCAGGCAGCCGGGCATGTTCTTGTCGCATCCGCCGATCGCCACCAGCCCGTCGAACGCCTCGCACCCCGCCACCGCCTCGATCGAATCCGCGATGATTTCGCGCGACACCAGCGAATAGCGCATGCCCTGCGTCCCCATCGAAATGCCGTCCGAGATCGTGATGGTATTGAAAATCACCGGCTTGCCCCCGGCCGCCGCCACGCCCTGGGCCGACTGCCGCGCCAAGCGGTCGATGTGCATGTTGCACGGGGTGACCTGGCTCCAGGTCGAGGCGATCCCGATCTGCGATTTCCGGAAGTCCGCCCGCGAGAACCCCACCGCGTGCAGCATCGCCCGGCTCGCCGCCCGCTCCGTCCCGTCCGTCACCGCCTGCGACCACTTGCGGGCCAGCGACGTTGTTTTCTTTCCGGTCGTCCGTTTCGTTGCCATGGGGTCTCCTTGCGTTGTGGATGGACAATCCTATCCCGTTGGCCCCTCCATCGCAAGCCTCCCGGCTCCCGACTGCGGATGATCAGCGGCCGAACAATCGCCCCGATTGTGGGCATCCGGTCTTGCGCCGCCATCCGCCCTGTCCTACCCTGCCGCTTCATGATCCCGTCCACCTGCCCCTCCCATCTGAATCCAAGCACGCTCGCCGTCTTCCGCCAGGTCCGCCATTGGCTGGCCCGGGAAGCCCGCCGGACGTCCGCTCCGTTCGTCGTCGGCATCGGCGGCCCCGGCGGCGGCGGCAAAAGCACCCTCTCCCGCTGGCTCCGCCACCACCTCCCGGATGCCCGCATCCTTTCGCTCGACGACTTCCGCCTGCCGCGCGCCCAGCGCCCCGCCCACGGACGCTACGGCTCGCACCCCGACGCCAACGATCTGCCCCGCCTCCAGGCCACCCTCGACGATTTCCGCCGCGGCCGGCCCCTCCGCCAGCCCGTCTTCGACCCCGTCGCCGGCCATGTTCTCGATGAAATCGAAGTCCCGCCCGCCCACCTCCTGCTCGCCGACGGCGAAATCGCCGCCCATGCCGTCGTCCGCCCCTGGCTCGACCGGCTGATCCTGGTCGAGGCCCACTGGCGCACCCAGCTCAACGTCCGCCTCACCCGCGATCTCCGCCAGTCGCACTGCACCCTCGAAAAAGCCATCGACCTGTTTTTGCACAGCAACCTGCGCGACTATCCCCGCTTCGCCGCCGGCGCCCGCGCCGCCGCCGACGTCCTGCTCTACTGCAACGCCCGCCGGACGTTCGGCCTGCGCCGACTGCCCGCTTGACCCTGGCTCTGTTCGCGCCTATTCTGGCCTTGGCGTCGGGCACATGCTGCGACCCGCCGTCGCCAAGGAGGAGCCCATGAAAAAGAACTGGTTTGGCATCGCCGGGATCTGTCTGCTCGTTTCGTTCCTGGCCGCATGGGCCGCCCCCGTCGCCGCCCCACCTTCCGCCCCCTACCAAGTGGGCCAGCGGCTCCCGTCCGACCAGCAAACGCAGAATCAGTGGGTCGACCGACAGGTCGAGGCCGCCGCGGAGGCCGGCGACGCGCCCCTCCAACCCGTCATCCGGGAATTCCAGGACCTGATCGAAACCGATCCCGTCCTGTTCATGCTTTTCACGCAGATGTTCGAGCAGGTGCCTCGCAAGCCCCCCTATCTCAACGACCCCACCGGCCAACCCCAGATCCGCAACTACTCCCATATGCTCCGCGTCTTGAACCACGTCCTCACCCAAGCCCCCGAGTTCAACGAGACGGGCCTCGTCGGCTTCCCGATCAACGCCATCCTGGACTGGCCCATGGGCACCCCGGCCGGCACCACCGCCTTCCTCGATCCCCGCGTCAACGCCCAGCTCAAAAAAATCCTCACCCAATGGGCCGTCTTCCTGGGCTCCCCCGATTCCTGCTCCGTCCTGAGCGACGATCCAGACACCGGCTGGTTCGGCGCCGCCGCCCAACAGACCATGCCCACGTTCGTCGAAGACTTTGTCTGCGACCCCGCGCTGCCTCATTACGGCTTCACTTCATGGGACGATTTCTTCACCCGCACCTTCCGCGAAGGCCGCCGCCCGGTGGCCGGCCCCGGCGACGGATCCATTGTCGCCAACGCCTGCGAATCGGCCCCCTACCGCGTGGCGAAAGACGTCCAGCTCCGCGACACCTTCTGGATCAAGGCCCAGCCCTATTCCCTGGCCCATATGCTGGCCAACGATCCCCTGACCGCGCACTTTGAAGGCGCCACGGTCTATCAAACCTTCCTCAGCGCCTTGAGCTACCACCGCTGGCACAGCCCCGTCAGCGGCACCATCGTCAAGACCCGGCTCATCGACGGCTCCTACTACGCCGAGGCGCTCTCCGCCGGCTACGATCCCGCCGGCCCCAACGATTCCCAGGCCTACATCACCCAGGTCGCCGCCCGCGCCCTCGTCTTCATCGAGGCCGACAACCCGGACATCGGCCTGATGGCCTGCCTCTTTATCGGGATGGCGGAGGTGTCCTCCAACGAAATCACCGTCTACGAAGGCCAGCACGTCGAGAAAGGCGAGCAACTCGGCATGTTCCATTTCGGCGGCTCCACCCATTGCCTGATCTTCCAGCCGCAGGTGCGGCTCGAATTCGACCTGCATGGACAGGCGCCCGGCCTGCACTCCACCAACATCCCCGTGCGCGCGCGCATCGCCACCGTCTCCCCCGCCTCCGCGCCGTAGCCTATTCCGGCCGCTCGTAGCGCGTCGGCCCGTTCGGCCAGCTCGTTCCCATCCGCCACTCGCGCGGATAGCCGATCTTCTGGTTGAGATGGGCCGGGTGGTTCAGCGCCCCGTCCGAGTACTCCGCCACCAGCCGGTCGCCCAGCTGCTGCCATGCCGCAAACGTTTCGTTGGCCCGCTCCGTGCAGAAGGCCGTCAGCCATGCCACCGCCTGCGCCGGATCCTCGGCATGCAGGGCCTGCGCCCGGACGTCCGCCTCCGCCACCGCCTCGAACGCCGCCTTTTCCAGCGCGCTGCGCTTCGCCACGATGTCCGCATGGATCCGCGCATAGTTCAGGACCGCCCAGTTCTCCACAAAATTGAACGCCCAGAACGCCGAATCGCGCGTGTACGTCCGCACGTCGCAGGTCCGATAGGGAGCCGCCACCCCGGTAATCCCCGCATAGAACGGCGTGAAGCACGTCTCCGCCGGCTTGGCGTTGCCGAACCACAGGATGCCGCCCACCGGATCCGGCAGCCACGACCGCCCCTCGCACACGAATACGTACGTGCAGTAATAGACCGACAGCGCCCGTTCCCACGCCCCCTCGCGCTTCACCGTCGGATCCGCCACGTCCCCGCTCGCATCGTACGCGCCCAGAAACCGGTACGGGCAGCCGAACGGCCCCGCCGCCACGCCCTTCGTCAGGTCGAATTCCGTCCCCTCGTAATGGTCCCGGTACAATTCCATCACGTCCTGCCGCGCCAGCTTCCGGTCCGGCTTCACCGAAAACGGATAGGCCCGCGTGTACCCGTCCTCCACCCAGGGGGAAAAGTTCCGCGACGGCGCCAGCTTGTCCATCAGCCGCCACACCCGCCGCAGCGAATAGTACGGATGGCTGTATTCCCCCAGGCTGACCGTCCGCAGCCAGTCCAGGGGACCGTCTTCCGGCTTCCACCAGCCCTGCGCCAGCGCCGTCCGGTAGAGATGCGCGCCATATTTCTGGTCCGGGTTTTCCGGGTCGATCTCCCGGATCCGGAACTCGTTCGCCGCCACGAACACCTCACCATCCGGCACCTTCTGCGCGACCCACAGCCCCGGCACCCCTTCCGGGCCCGGCGCCATTTCGATCACCCACGCCTCCTTCGGGTCGGCCACCGGCAGCGTCTCCCCCGTCCCGTAGAACCCGTACGTATCGATCAGGTGGCCGATCAGTTCCACGGCCTCCCGCGCCGTCTTGCACCGCTCCAGCGCCACCCGCGCCAGTTCCGCGCTGTAGAACAGCCGGTCCGGCCCCGGCCGCGCCCCGTCCGTCTTGCTCCCGTTCGTGCACTCCCCGAACATCAGCTGGTGCTCGTTCATGATCCCGTAGTTGCCGTCGAAATACGCGAACGTGTGCTCCACCTGCGGGATGTACCCGATCGGCTCCGTCTGCGGCTCGCCGGGCATCTCGTAGTCCGGCCCCCGCGCGCTCCCCGCATACCGCCGGTATTGGAAACTGGCGTATTCCTCCAGCTCGCCGATGGACACGGCATCGAAAAACACCGGTCGCTGGCTCCCTGGCGCATGGTCCGCCGCCGGCACCCGCATCAGCCGCGCATCCGCCAGATGTCCGTCGTCCGAATGCGCCACGAACGTCGCCCCGCTTTCCGACGCCCCCGGCGTCGCGATCAGCGTCGTGCACGCCCAGGCCGTGCCGCAAGCCCCCATCGCCATCCCCGCCAGCCATCGCCAAGTTCCTGTGTTCATGCGGTTGGTCCTCCTCGTGGATTCGATTCAATCAAACATCGGGTCCGAATCCCAGCCTCGATTTGCCTGGGCCCCCTATGATTTCGACGGAGGAATCGCGTCCCGGAGGCAACCAACCCGCCATTGCCTTGAAGCCGAGATGGCTCGACTCCGGCGCGGCGTACCGAGGGAGCGGCACAAGCGCCTTCGCTCAACATGACCCGCGCATGCACCGGAACGCAGCTCTGCCCCCCTCCGCCCCCTGCCCACGTCCCCAGGAAAGGGCTGGACACGGAAAAGAAGCTGCCGCTCGAGTTCGGCTGCGTTCCCGTGAAACTGCCGGAACGGCCGGAGCAGCTAGATCTGGTCGTCGTGCGCGGCTTCGGGGAGGAGCCGATGCTGCTGCTGACCAACGTGGCCCTCACGTCCTCCCGCAAGAGCCTGTGGGCCATCGTGCGCGGCTATCTGTGTCGCTGGCTGGTGGAAGAAACCATCCGGTTCATCCAGCAAAGCTGCCATCTGGAAAATATGCGCGTGCTGCGCTACGAGCGCTTGCGCAACCTGACGGCCTTGGTGCTGGCCGCCGTCTACTTCGCCGCCGTGTGGCTGGGCGAATCCATCAAGCTGGCCGTGCTGACCACCCGCATCGTCCAGACCGCCAAGCGGTTCTTCGGCGCCCCGGACTTCCACGACTACGCCCTGGCCTCCGGCATCGCCACGCTCTTCTCCCGTCTGGGCCGCTGGAAGCCCCCGCCCAAGCCACCGCCCATCCCCGCCGATGGGGTCCACCTGGATTGGGCCTTCCTCTACGCTTGAAAAACTGGGGATTGTCCTGCCCACGTCCCGCCTTGAACTTTCGCGCTCCGTCCGCGATAATCCCCCGGAAATGAAACGCCGCCTCCAGATCCTGTCGTTCGTTCTCCTGCTTCTGCCCGTCCTCGCGCGCGGCGGCGGCGGACCGTTGAACACGCTGGTCGTCGTCAACGGCGCCAGCCGCGACTCGCGCGCGCTCGGCGCCTACTACGCCGAGCGGCACGGCCTGCCCGCCTCGCACCTCTGCGCCGTCAAGACCGATCCCCGCTCGCCCACGATCCCGCTCCGGGAATTCGAGCGCGACATCCGCGCCCCCATCCTCGCGCACATCGCGAACCACCGGCTCGACGGCCAGATCCATTTCCTCGTCCTGTGCATGGACATCCCCTCGCGGGTCGAAAACGACAACGGCATCACCGCCGCCCTCTTCTACGGCTACAAGGCCAAGGCTCCCAACGCGCCGCTCTGCAACATCGCCTCCAACTCCGTCAACCAGTACTACGCCCAGGAAACCGCCTACACGTCCACCGCCGGCTGGAACCAGACCAACGCGCCCATCGCCTTCCTGCTCACCGCCGCCGACCTCGACACCGCCAAGCAGGTCGTCGACCGCGCCGTCGCCTCCAAAGCCGCCTTCCCCGAGGGCGCCTTCTGCCTCTTCGGCTCCGGCGATTCCGCCCGCAACATCCGCCATCCCGCCTATCCGGTCGTCGCCCGCCTCTTCGATCTCTTCGGCCAGGGCGACCGCCTCGCGGTCAACGCCGGCGGCAGCCCCCTCCCCGCCCGCCCCGTCCTCGGCTACCTCACCGGGCTGGCCTACCTGCCCACCAATCTGGCCGGCGCCGTCTTCGCCCCCGGCGCCATCGCCGAACACCTCACTTCCTGCGCCGGCATGATCCCCGACCCCTGCCTCAACCAAAGCTCCGTGTGGGACTGGATGCGGCTCGGCGCCACCGCCTCCTACGGCACCGTCTCCGAACCGTGCGCCTTTAAGGAGAAATTCCCGGACCCGATGCTCTTCTTCTGGTACGCCCGCGGCTTCACCGCCGGCGAAGCCCTCGCCATGTCCGTCCGCAATCCCTACCAAGGCATCTGGGTCGGCGATCCCCTCGCCGCCCCCTTCGCCGCGCCCCCGTCCGTGCGCCTCGATTCCCCCGCGCCGAACGCCGAGCTCGACGGCGAAATCCTCCTGCAAATCTCCGTCGCCGCCCACGCGCGCGGCGCGCCGCCCGTCTTCCTCGACCTCTACGTCGACGGCCGCCACCACGCCCCCGTCGCCCGCCCCTTCGCGCCCGTCGGCAACGACCTCGTCGCGCAGATCGGCCCCCACCGCTTCACCTACACCGTGGCCCCCGGCGAGGACCTCTTCGCCGCCACCGCCGGACTCGCCTGGGCCATCAATTCCAAGGGCGCCGGCCAGATCACCGCCAGCGCCCGCTCCGATCGCGTCGAGATCTCCGTCCGCTCCCCGCTGGACGCGGACGGCCAGCCGCTGCCCTTCTCCGTCGGCAGCGAGCCCGGCTTCGCCAAGGCCCTCTACATCGGCGGAACCGCCGGCGCCGACCGCCTCCGCGTCGCCGACGGCACCGGCCGCGCCGCCGCCGCCTTCCACCTCGGCGCCACCCGCGCCTACGACATCGAATATCCCCTCGACCTCTCCGCCCTCGAGCCCGGCCCCCACGTCCTCACCCTCGTCGTCCGCGACGGCACCCCCATGCAGTGCCAATCCCAGACCGACCTCCCCCTCCGCATCCCCCCGCGGAAATAGGCCCGCCCCCCAGCCCCACCCGATCGGTCCCGTCCGCCGTGTTCCCCGCCCGGGCTTTCACCGTTTGCCTCCTCGCGGGGGGGGGCCGGCCTTGGCCATCCTGGGCTTGAAGCCCGGCCGGAATTCCGGTAGAAAATAGTACCGGAGGTGCGGGTGGGTTGCCCGTGGCCGGCCGGCGAGGAGCAGGTCTTGTCCGATTCCGTCCAACCGATGGCCCTGGCGCTGCAGATTCCGTTCCGGCGGAAACTGTCGCTGGTGGGCTCGTACGCCAAGGACCGGCTGATGCGCCAGGTCCACGCCGTGGCGTTCATCACCGGCTACCTGGCGCTGTTCCAGCTGTTCGTGCTGAAGGCGCCGATCCTGGAATTCGCGCAGATCGCCTTGGGCATCCTCGCGGTCGTCGTCGGACTGGCGTTCTTCATGGAGGGCTTGTTCCTTGCCATCATGCCGCTGGGCGAACGCTGCGGCCTGCGCCTGCCGGCGCGCGTCGGGCTGGGCCTGCTGGTCGTCTTCGCGGCGGTGCTGGGCATCACCGCCACCTACGCGGAGCCGGCCATCGGCTTCCTGAAGGCGCAGGGCAGCGCCACCCTGCCGTGGCGCGCGCCCCTGCTGTATTATCTGCTCAACGACGGCGCGCCCCTGACCGTGGGCGCGGTCGCGGCGGGCGTCGGCATCGCCGTGGTGCTGGGGCTGTTCCGCTCCTTGCGGGCGTGGAGCCTGAAGCCCTTCCTCTTCACGGCGATTCCCCTGCTGCTGGCGGCTTCGTGGGGAGCTTCGCGCGATCCGCGCACGGCGGCGATCATCGGCCTGGCCTGGGACTCCGGCGGCGTGACCACGGGACCGGTGACGGTGCCGCTGGTGATCGCGCTGGGCATCGGCGTCTCGCGCATCGCGGGGCGCGGCGACGAGCCGTCGGGCGGCCTCGGCGTGGTGACGTTCGCCTCCGTCCTGCCCGTCCTCCTGGTCCTCCTGCTCGGATTCGCCCTGGCGCCGCGCTTCCCGATGCCGGGCGAGGCGGCCGATTTCTTCGCCCCGGCGCGCCACGCGCAATCGCTGCAGGTGGCCGGCAGCGAAGCGGCATTCCGGAAACTCGCGTCCGAAGCGCTGACGCCGGACCAGTTCTCAAAACGCTTCGGCCCCGCGTCGGAAGAGTCCGCTCCGGTCAAGCCGGGCCCGCGCCGCTTCTTCCCCCGTTCGGAAATCCGGACGCACGTCGGCAGCGCCGTCAAGGCGATCCTGCCGCTGGCGGCGGTCCTCCTGTTCGCGCTCCTGGCGGTGGTGCGCGAGCGCCTGCCGCATGCGGACGAGGTCGCGCTCGGGCTGGCGTTCAGCCTCGCCGGCATGCTCCTGTTCAGCTACGGCATGGATCGCGGCCTGTCCAGCCTGGGCAACCAGGCCGGGCGCGCCCTGCCGCGCGCGTGGGAGGCGACCGAGCGCCCCGACAAGGCCGTGGTCTATCGGGGCATCGACGATACCCTGCTGGTCCGCGCCGCGCGCCCCGACGGTTCCGTGGCGGAATACCTGCCGCTGGCGGACAAGAACGGCCCCGAATTCGTGCCGTTCGTCCGGGACCGCTACGACGCGGCGAAGGCGGAATACCGCTGGATCCCCGAAGAAGGGCCCGTCGCCGGCGACGAGGCCTTCTGGGGCTATGCGCTCGTGCTCGTCTTCGTGTTCGTCATGGGCGTCGGCGCCACCGTCGCGGAACCGTCCCTGAACGCCCTCGGCGTCACCCTGGAAGAACTGACCACGGGCACCTACAAACGCTCCTTCCTGATCCTCACCGTGGCCATCGGCGTCGGCACCGGCATGGCCGTGGGCTTCGGACGCATTTTGTTCGCCTGGCCGATCGTCCCGCTCCTGGCGGGCTCCTATCTGCTGGCGCTGGCGCTGACGGTCTTCTCCACGGAGGAATTCTCGGCCATCGCCTGGGACTGCGCGGGCGTCACCACGGGCCCCATCACCGTCCCGCTGGTCATCGCCGCCGGGCTGGGCATCGGCCAGCGCGCGGGCGTGGCCGAGGCGTTCGGCGTCGTGACCATGGCGTCGGTCTTCCCCATCATCGCCGTCCTGCTGTCGGGATTCCTGCTCGCCGCCCGCCGCGACACCCTCGACTGGCAGGAACAGCCGCCCGACGACGCGCCCGCGGCCGACCGGAGGACGTCGCCATGAACCGCCGCGAGGTCTCCAAGATCACCTGCGTCGCCGACGTGCGGCTGACCGCGCGGCTCGAAGCCGAAGCGGACCGCATGGGGCTGCGGGAAACCTATTCGGAGCGCGGCAAGCAGGTCGCCCTGAAGGCCCGGCCCGCCTGGCAGCCCTTCGGCCTCCGGTCCGCGATGGCGGAAGCGCCGTCCGACCTCCTCCGCCTCTACGTGCCGCGGGCGCACGAACGGGCCGCGATGATCCGGCTGGCTTCCGCCGCCGATCTGTTCCTGCCGGGCCGCGGCAGCATCTTCGCCGAGGATGCCGTGCTCGTCGGCGACGCCCCGCCGCCCTGGGACGAGGCCAAGCTCTGCGCCGACCCGCCGGCCTGGGCCGCCGACGGCCGCCTGGAGCCCGCCGCCTACGATCTGGTGTTCTGCATCGTCCAGCGCGGGCGCGGCGGAGAACTGGCGCGCGCGATGCTCGAAATGGGCCTGGGCGTGCCCATCGTCAGCTACGGCGAGGGCATGGGCATGCGCGATCGGCTCGGGCTCCTGCGCATCGCCATCCCGCAGGAAAAGGAAATCCTCTGGTTCCTCGTCCCCCCCGGCGATTCCGACCTCGTGGTCGACGTCTCCCTGCGCAAAGCCGGCCTGCGCGAACCGGGACGCGGCTTCCTCGGCCGCATCCCCGTGCGCGCCCTCGCCGTCAATTCCCGGATGCACCTCGATCGGCGGCGGCACGTCGCGACGATGGAACAGGTCATCAGCACGCTCGACCAGCTGCGCGGATCGACCGACTGGCGGCGGATCACCGCCGCGGCGCGCAGGCGGAACGCCCCGGAACCCCGCGCGGGCGACGGCATGGCGCGCTTCACGCTGATCTGCGAGGAAGGCTCCGCCGCCGCCGCCGTCCGCGCCGCGCTCGATGCCGGCGCCGGCGGCGCCACGCTCTCGCGTTTGTCCCGCCGCGCGCCCGACCCGCACGAGGGCGACGAGGAAGTCGCGATGGCATCCCACGCCCGCGAATGCTGCGACCTCGTCGTGCCGCGGTCCCTCGTGGCGCGCCTCGAGGACGCGGCGATCCGCAGCGGCCTGTTCGAGCCGCCCGCCAACGGCTTCATCGAAATCGGCCCCGTCCACGACGCCGTCACCTACATCGGCAGGTGAGGAGTCGAACCCGGTTCCGATGCCGTTTCCCGGCAGGAAACGGCGGGCGATTCCGCCTGCGGCGCGGAGGGCGGCAGGATCTCGTCCAGCACGCCGCGCAGGCGGGCGGAGGCCGGGCCGAACCGGTCGAGGATCCGCGACACCTCTTCCAGCAGCCGCGCGGCGCGCGCGCGCGCCCCTTCGGGACCGAACAGCGAATAGGCCGTGAAACGCCCCGCGGCCTTGTACTCGCTGTCCTCTTCGGGGCCGTCGGCCACGTCGTCCAGGATCTGGTAGGCCTGGCCCAGTTTCAACCCCGCCTCGCGCAGCGCGGCGGCATCGGACGGCCCCGCGCCGCACAGCAGCCCCCCGCCCGCCAGCGCCGCCGCGAACAAGGATCCGCTCTTGAGCGCATCGCACTCGAGCAACGCGGCCTCGGAGACGGGCGCGCGCGCCAGCGTCAGATCCAGTTCCTGTCCGCGCGCTAAGCGAGAACCCATCTCCCCCAGCAACGCCACCACGCGCACCCGGCACCCCTCGGACACCTGCGGATGGTCCGCGACAACCCCATACGCCAGATTGACCAGGAACACCGCCAGCAGGTCCACCACGCTGCGCGGAAAGACCAGATGGACGCACGGCTTGCCCCGCCGCAACGCGGCGTTGTCCATCGATGGCAGATCGTCGAGCACCAGCGTGGCCGCATGCATCATCTCCAGCGCGGCAGCCAACGGCACCGCATGCACATCCGCTTCCGGATCGAAAATCCGCCCGGCGGCCACCGCCAGCAGCCCCCGCCACCGATGCCCCCCCCCTTGCACGGCATAGCGCGCCGCCTGCGCCACTTCCGTCGACGGCAGCGCCGCAAACGCTTTTTCCAGCGCCTGCTCGATGCGTCCGCGCGTCTCCGCGCTCCATGCCGTGTCCATCTTCATGGCCTCCACCCTATGCGCCCGCCCCGCCTCCGTCAAATCCCGTTTCCCCGCCGTGGAATTTCTTGTTCCCCGCCCCACCTCGCGGTAGGCTGTTACCGGAATCCAAGAACGGAGACGCGTCATGAAGGCAGTGGTGGTATACGAATCCTTGTGGGGCAACACGGCGGCGGTCGCGCGCGCGATCGCCGAAGGCTTCGGCCCGCAGGCCCAGGCGATGTCCACGGCCGAGGCGACGCAGGATGTCCTCGCCGGCGCGGATCTGGTCGTGGCGGGCTCGCCCCTGTTCGCGTTCCAACTCCCCACCGCCAAGATCCGCGAAACGATCCGCCGGAAGGCGGCCTCGTTCCCCGCCCCGCCCGACCTGGCCCATCCCGCCTTGCGCGCGTGGCTGGAAACCGTTCCCGCCGGAAAGGGCCGTTCGGCGGCGTTCGAAACGCGCATGTGGTTTTCGCCCGGCGGCGCGACGGGCGCCATCCTGAAAGGCTTGGAAAAGGCGGGCTACGCGCCGCTGGCGCGCGGCAAGCGTTTCCGCGTGGCGGGCATGACCGGTCCCCTCAAGGCCGGCGAACTCGAACGCGCCCGCGCCTGGGGCCAGCGCCTCGCCCGCGACCTGCGCGGCTGACCCGGACGCGGCCCCCGCCGGCTCAGAAGATCACGCGCCAACCAACGCCCGCGCCGGCCACCTCGGTCGGAGAACCGGCGCCGGACGCGTTCAATCCGATGGGCGCGGTGATGGCGTGCAGGACGATGGGCGATTCCTCCGCCGCTTGCGCCGCCCGGGCGATGGCGGCCTCCGGGTCCGCCTGCGTGTAGCGCTCCACGTCGGAGCGCAGCGATACCAGCCCGTAGACCACCACCACGGCCACCATCAGGCCCACCGCGATCGCCGCGCCCGCCGAGTCGTCGCCCGCTTCCGCGCGCGCCGGCGCCGCCGGCAGCGCCGCCCCCAGCAGGGCCGCGACCAACACCGCCGCCGTTCCGCTCCATCCGTGTCTCTTCATCTCGCGCCTCCGGTCCTCGGTCCATCCGCCTAGAACGCCCCGAAGAAAATGCTCGTGAACGTCGTGATCGGCGAGGTCTCCCGGATGTCGTCCACCGCCGCCCGCCCCTCGCGCACCAACGCCTTGAATTCCTGGTAGAGCTCTTCGTCCGTCACCAGCTTGCCGATCGTCCCCTCCCCCTTCGCGATGGATTCCGACATGCCGCGGAACGCCGCCAGCGTCGCCGCCAGATCCGCATACACCGGGTCGTCCTCGCTCAGCAACTTGCCCAGCGTCCCCTCCCCCTTCGCCAGCCGGTCGCTGATCTCCTTCAGGTTCGCCGCCGCGCCCTGCGCGTCCGCGTAGAGCTGCTCGTCGTTCACCAGCTTGCCGATCGTCCCTTCCCCCTGCGCGATCTGGTCGCTGATCTGCCGCAGGTTCGCGGCGATCCGCTGCACATCCCCATACACCGCGTCGTCGTGGATCAGCTTGCCCAGCGTCCCCTCGCCTTCCCCCAGCTTCGTCGCGATCTTCCGCACCTGCGCCATCGTCGCCTTGAAGTCTTCCAGGATCCCGTCGTTCAGCGCCGCCCGGATCTCCTCCACCGTCTTCGTCGCCGCGTCGATCAGGTCGCTCGAGGGCGCCCCCTGCAGCAGAGCCGGCGTCGGAATCGATTCGGCGTCCGGGGTGCCTTCGTCGATGTCCAGATAGCGCCCGCCCAGCAGCGAGGTCGGCAGCACCTCGATCCGGTAGTCCGCCCGCAAATGGATCGGCGTCGTGAGCAGCGCCGACACCTGCACGCCGTCCGGCTTCAGGGCGATCTGCTTCACCTTGCCCACCGTCACCCCGCGCGCGCTCACCACGTCCCCCACCCGCAGCCCCATCGCGTCGTCGAACAGGATCTCCACCGGCTGCTCCGCGCGGAACAACGCATCCTGGCTCAGCACCACCGTCAGCAGGAACAAGGCCCCGATGACCGCGAAGCTGAACAGCCCCACGGCGCTTTCAATCCACATCTGCTTTTTGAACTTCATTTTCCAAATGCCTTCCGGACATCCTGCATGTCCACGATGCTCTGGGCCTGCAGAAAGTCTCTCACGACCGGGTGGCTCGATGCAATGAATTCCTCCGGCGGCGCGCAGACCACGAAGCCGCCTTCATGCAGCATCGCCACCCGCGTCCCCACATACAGCGCGCTATACAAATCGTGCGTCACCACCACGCTGGTCACCCCCAGCTTCTGGCGCAGATCGTCGATCAACAGGTCGATCTGCCGCGAAATCACCGGGTCCAGCCCCGACGTCGGCTCGTCGTACAGGATGATCTCCGGCTCCGTCACGATCGCCCGCGCCAGCCCCACCCGCTTGCGCATCCCCCCCGAAATGTTGTCGGGCGTCTTGTCCCCCACCCCTTCGAGCCCCACCAGCGCCAGCTTCTCGGCCGCCTTCGCCCGGATCTCCTTGTCGGGCAAGTTCGTCTTCTGCCGCAGCGGCAGGCAGACGTTGTCCTCCACGTTCAGCCACTGCAGCAGCGCCCCGCTCTGGAACAGCACCCCGTACCGCCCCAGGATCCGCTCCAGCTGCTTGCCGCGCGCCTCGTTCACGCAGTCGTCCCCCACCCAGACCCGCCCCGCCTCCGGCGTCAGCAGCCGGATCATGTGCCGCAGGCTCACGCTCTTGCCCGCCCCCGAGCTCCCCACGATCACGAAGGTCTCCCCCTTCTCGATCTCATAGCTCACGTTGTCCAGCACCACCTTGGACCCGAAGCGCTTCGTGACGTTTTCAAAGCGGATCATTGGTAGAACATCCTCGTCACGAAATACCCCACCACCAAAATCAGCAGGAACGACACGATCACCGCCCGCCGCGTCGCCCGCCCCACGCCCACCGCCCCTTCCTTCGCCGCGAAGCCCTGGTGGCACGCCACCGTCACGATGATCAGCCCGAACAGGAACGCCTTGAACAGCCCCACGTACAGATCCTTGTTCTCCGCATACCGGAACGCGTTGTCGAAATACGCCTCCGGCGTGATCCCCAGCTGCGTCGCCCCCACCAGCGCCCCCCCGAAAATCCCCAGCAGGTTCGTGTACACCGTCAGCAGCGGCATCATGAACGCCAGCGCCACCAGCCGCGGCATCACCAGATAGCGCAGCGGATGGATGCTCATCACGTCCAGCGCCGCGATCTCCTCGGACACCGTCATCGTCCCCATCTGCGCCGCGATCGCCGACCCCACGCTCGCCGCGATCACCAGCCCCGTCATGAACGGACCCATCTCCCGCAGCATCGAGATGCTCACCAGCGTCCCAATGCTGTTCTCCTGCCCGTACCGCCGCAGCTCGATGCCCACCTGCAGCGCCAGGATCATCCCCGTGAACAGCGCCACCACGCTCACCACCCCCAGGCTCTTGATCCCCACCAGATACAGCTGCCGCATCACGTCGTCGCGGTTCTTCCGCGAGAACAGGTGCGGCACCTGCGCCGCCGCCCCCAGCAGCATCAGCAGCGCCTGCCCCGTCCCCTGGCACGCCTGGATCACGGCGCGCCCCGCCGCCGCGAACACGTTCGCGGGCGGATCGAAGATCTGGGGTTCTCTCGTGATCATGGCGTCTCTTCCGGGCTTCCCGCCGCCGGCACCGGCGGCGCCAGCCGCATCCGGCCCAGCCACAGGAAGCGCACCTGCCGAGTTGTAGCCGTTCGGTCGTACGCAAGCAATCCTTTCAGCACCGACCAGCGCCGCGCCGCATCCCCGCCCGTCCGCTCGTGCCCCCACAGCGGGAACAGCGAAAACGCCCGCGCGCCCTCTTCCCGCCGCGTCGCCCGGTACAGCCCCCACAGCACATCCAGGTCGCTCGCCTCCCCCCGCGCGCGATAATCCACCACCGTCCACAGCGGCGCCCAGCTCCGCTCCACCGGCGGCGGCACCGGCCCCGGCCACAGGTCCAGCAGCCGCAGGCGGTAGCTCCCCTCCTCGAGATCATAGCGCCGCGAATACAGCGGCCACAGCTTCGTGCGGTTGCCCACCACCTCCGGCTCCGCCTCCGCCCCGGCCCCCCGCGGCGGCGCCGACATCGTCACGTTGTTGTAGAACGGCGCCACCGTCCAGCGCACCCGCGACTGCCGCCCCCACCGGTTCCGCTCGTGGTTCACGATCGGCCACGCCCAATACCACCGCCGCATCTCGCCGTCCTTGCGATACCCGTACAGCGGCCACACCGCCAGCTTCTCCCGCTTCCCCGTCTCGCGCTGGTAGAACGGCCACGGGCAAAACGTCCGCGACAACTGCTCGCCCCGGATGAACTGGAACAACGGCGGCAAAAACGACCAACCCTGCTGCGTGTCCAGATCCACCCGCCCCACCAGCGGAAACAAGATCCACGCCGTCCCCTGCGCCTTCGGATGCGTGTACCGCGCCTGCGTCCAGATCGGCCACAGCACCGTGCGCTTCACATGCTGCCGCTCGTTCTTCGCGTACGCATAGAACGGAAACACGCGGAACTGGTCCAGATGCCCGTCCGGCGTCGTCGTCCGCGAAATCAGCGGCCACAGCACATCCGTCGTCCGCACGTCGTTCACCTCGCTGCGCACCCACAGCGGCCACAGCGCGAACCGGATCCGGTCCTTCCAGAGGATGTTCCGGATCTCCCCTCCCAGCGGCCACAGCGCCGCATATCCCGTCCCGTCGTCGTCCCGTCCGTGGAACCACAGCGGCAAGAGCCAGAACCGATACTGCGACTTCGCGTCCGCCCGGTCCTCGTCCAGGAAATACGACAACCCCACCCGCCACGACTTCTCCGCCCCGAACGTCTTCCCCGACGCCACCGGCCACAGGCAATCCCACGAGTCCCGCCCCGCCACCGGATCCTCCACCCGCGCCCACAGCGGACGCGGAAACGCCGTCAGCTTCCTGCCGTCGGGACCCTGCGCATGCTCCCACAGCGGCCCCGCCGCCCGGAACCGCTCGTTCCCGTCCGCATCCTCCAGCCACGTCGCCAGCGGCCCCCAATCGCTCTCCACGATCCACGGCGCTCGCGCTTCCTCCTCCGCCCCCGCCACCCCCGCCAGCCACAGCGCCGCCACCCCGGTTTTCCACACTGTGGAAAACTTTTTTCCACACCGTGGAAGATTTCCGCCCATTTTTTCCACACCGTGGAAAAATCCACCCCATTTTTTCCACACCGTGGAAAACTTTTTTCCACACCGTGGAAAATCTTCCCTGTCCGCTGTCCGCAGGACGTGGAGGCCGGGGATTTCTTCCGGATTTTGACGGGCTTTCCCGCGGAAATAAGCCGTGGATTTTCCGATGAGGCCGCTTCGCGGACGACCCGAGCAGGACTCATGTCCGCGAGCGGTCGGCCTCGAAGCGGCCGCGCGGAAAAGACGCGGGTTGGTTTCCGCGCCGTCAAAATCCGGAAGAAATCCCCGATTCTTCATCTCACCACGATCGTCCCAGCCATGACCGCCCCCCTCACAGCAGCAGCCGCCCCTTCCCCGCCGTCCCCACGAACTTCCCGCCGCGCACCATGATCTCCCCCCGCACCGTCACCACCTCCGGCGCGCCCCGCACCTCGAACCCCTCGTACGCGTTGTAGTCCTGGTCCAGGCTCTGCGTCTTCACCGAAATCGTCCGCCGCGCCGCCGGATCCCACACCACCAGATCCGCGTCGAATCCCGGCGCGATCGTCCCCTTGCGCCCCCACAGCCCGAAAATCTTGGCCGGATTCTCCGCCGCCACCTTCACCAGCTGCTCCAACGTGATCTTCCCGCCCAGCACCCCCGCCGTGTAGGCCAGCGCCACCCGCTCCTCCACCCCCGCCAGGCCGTTCGGGATCTTCGCGAAATTGCCCCGCCCCAGCTCCTTCTGCCCCTTGAAATCGAACGGACAATGGTCCGTCCCCAGCGTGTCGATCCGGCCGTCCGCCAGCGCCGCCCACAGCGCGTCCTGGTCGCTCTTCTCCCGCAGCGGCGGCGACAGCACCCACTTCGCGCCCTCGAAATCCGGACGCTCCGCATAGCTCTTGTCCAGCGTCAGGTATTGGATCATCGTCTCGATGTACAGATGCTTCAGCTTCCCGCGGAACCGGTCGGCCATCGACAGCGCCTCCGCGCAGCTCAGATGCACCACGTAGGCCTTCGCCCCCGTCGCCGCCGCGAACGTCAGGAACGTGCACACCCCCTCCGCCTCCACCATCGGCGGCCGGCTCGGTTCGTGCCACTCCGGGCCCGTCTTCCCCTCCGCCAGCAGCTTCTTCTGCATCGCCGGAATCAGGTCCGCGTTCTCGCAATGCGCCAGCACCACCAGATCGTGCGCCGCCGCGAACTCCAGCACCCGGTACAGATCCTCGTCCCCGATCGCCAGCGCCGGCTTGTACGCCAGGTAGATCTTCACCGACTTCAGCCCCTTGGCCACCAGCCGCTCCAGCTGCTTCTTCAAGCCGTCGTCAAACCGCTTGATCATCAGGTGGAAGCCGTAGTCGCACGACGCCTTCCCCGCCGCCTGCGCCTCCCACGCCGCCCATGCCTCGTCGAAATCCTTCTCCTGCCCCGCCCCCGCGAAATCGAGGATGCACGTCGTCCCGCCCATCAGCGCCGCCCGCGTGCAGTTCGCATAGTCCGACTTCGCCGTCACGTGCGTCAACGGCAGATAGGCATGCACGTGCGGATCGATGAACCCCGGCAGCACCCACTTCCCCGCCGCCTCCACCACCACCGCCCCCGGCGGCGGCGCGATCCCCGCCGCCACCTGCGTGACCGTCTCCCCCTCGCACCACACATCCGCCCGGCAGCGCCCCAGCGCCGTCACCACCTCGCCACCGCGGATCAACAGGCCCATCGGATGCTCCCCGTTATTTCTTCAGGACCTTGACGATCCGGTTCTTCGCATCCACCTTCACCACCGTCGCCTTGTACTTCTGCGCCGCCGCGTCCTCCAGCACCGCATAGGCGATCACGATGATCGTGTCCCCCTTGTACGCCAGCCGCGCCGCCGGCCCGTTCAGCATCATCTGCCCCGAACCCCGCTTCCCGAGGATCGCATACGTGATCAACCGCTCGCCGTTCTGCAGGTTCAGCACCTGGACCTGCTCGCCCGGAAGAATGTCCGCCGCCTCCAGCAGGATCGGATCGATGGCGATGCTCCCCTCGTAGTCGAGTTCGAGCGCCGTCACCGTCGCGCGGTGGATTTTCGATTTCAGCATGATCCGTTGCATCTTCAGGTCCTTTCGCAAGAAACCCATACTCTATCCCGAACCGCCCCGCCACTTCAAGAACCGAGAATCCCCCGCGCCGCGGTCCAAACCGGCACCGGCCGGACCGGCTGGGGCTCACGGCCGATCGGAGGGCAGAACCACCCGGAACCCGAGGCTGCTGAACCGGCTATCCGGGGTGATGTTGAGGCGACCGGCCGAACGGCAAAGCCCCGCGGCGTCGCCCCACCCGCCGCCGCGCAACAGGCGGTTCGAGCCCGACGCCGGACCCAGCGGATCTCGCGCGCCCGCAGGCGCGTTCTCATACCAATCCAAGCACCATTCCCACGCGTTCCCGTGCATGTCGTACAAGCCCCACGCATTGGGCAAATACGATCCGACCTTCGCCGTGGCCACGCTCGTGTCGCCGCTCTGCGTGTAGTCCGACCCGCCGTTGTACCAATAGCGCCCCACTTCGGCCATCCCTGCATCCGCGATCGCGCCGGTCAGGTTGTTGCCCGAATTCAGCGCCGTGACCGTCCCCGCCCGGCAGGCGTGCTCCCACTGGGCCTCGGTCGGCAGGTCGAACGCTTGTCCCGTCTTCGCCCGCAGCTTGCCCATGAACGAATCCGCATGCACCCCGCTCGATTGCGGCCAGTTCGGACTGATCGCCCAGTTGGCCGGGTTTTCCCGGATCTCGTGGTAGCTGACCGCCTCCACGGGACGGGATTCGCGATAGGTCGGGTTGTTGAAATGGCTCGGCCAATTGCCCTTCACCCGCTCCCACTGCTTTTGCGTGACCTCGAACACGCCGACGTAATAATCCTTCGTCAGCGCGACCGCGTGCGGCGGCTCGTTGACGTCGCGCCCCAGCTCGTTCGTGGGCGAGCCCATCGCGAAGGTTCCGCCCGGCACCCGCCGCAGCACCAGCTTCGTGGTCTTGTATTCATCCCCCCACCCGCCGGCCGGAGGGTCGTTCGTGTAGCTCACGGGATACTGCGTCGCCAGCGGCCCCTCCGCGAGATCCACGATCAAATAGTCGCTGGCTATCGCGAAATAGAAGCGCCGCTCCTCCCCCATCGGCAGCGTGCAAGACCCCTTCTGGTTCGTGAACGTCAGCCCCTCCGGCGTCAGGTTGCTCCAAGCCGACTCGACCAGATCCGGCGTGGAGAACACGCGGTACGGATTCCCGGTCCAAGCCGTCCATTCCAGGCGGACCTGGTTCGTCTCCGCCGTCCCCGCGTTGGTCACTTGCCCCGCAGCGGTCCACCCCGCCGCCCACGCCGCCAGCGATAGGAGCAGCATCGCTTTCACATCGGTTTTTCCGTTTGGATCAGCGGTTTGCCTTCCGCGTCGAACCGCGGCGCGGCGATCACGGCGGGATGCAGGTAGATCGGCTGCACCTCCTCGCTTGCGCCACCCGCGAAAAACAACCGCCCGACCCATGCGGCTTTCGGCGCGCGCCCGGGCGCGGCCCAATGCGCGGCCGGCCATTCCGCGCCGCGCGCTTCCGCCGGCAGCAACTCCCACTCCCCGGCAGGTTTCACGCCGCCGTTTCCACCCCGCTCGAACCGCCCCGCCCAGATCGTCCCCCGCCGCGCATCGCCCCACGCCGCGACTTGCGCGTTCTCCGGACGCTCCGCGAAAATCTCCGCCGCCAGCGCCGCCCCGCTCGACACCGTCCAAACCGGCTTGCCCTCCGGCAACGCCCAGCCGTTCGCCGCCGTGAGGCTCACCCGCAGCCCCGTGTACGACCCCGGGCCCCGCCCCACGGCAAAGGCCCCCACATCCGCCAACTTCCACCCGGCGCCCTTCAGCAGGCTTTCCGCCGCGTCGAACAACCCCTGGCTGCGCCGATGCCCCGCGTCGACCGCCGACTCCGCCACGACCCCGCCGTCCTCCAGCAGCGCCAGGCTCGCGGTTTCCGTCGAAAATTCCAAGGCCAAGAGTTTCATCGCCGCCCAAAATGACAGTTTTCCACGCCGTGGAAAACTTTTTTCCACGCCGTGGAAAACCTTCGGGATTGAATCTCGCCGCCGCCTCCCGCTTAATCCCCACATGCCTCCCGGATCTCCAGCCTCCGCCGCCGACCTCGTCGTCCTCCGCGACGAGGCCGCCCGCCGCTGGCTCCGGTTCCAAAATCCCGTCGGGATCGTTTGCGCCACCCGTCTCGCGGACGTCCGGCCCGGCCTGCGCGAAATCGAGCGGGCCGTCGAAGGACGCGGCCTCCACGCCGCCGGCTGGATCTCCTACGAGGCCGCCCCCGCCTTCGATGCCGCCCTCGCCGTCCGCGCCCCCGGCGATTTCCCCCTGCTGTGGTTCGGGCTTTATGAAGCACCCGAGCCCATCGATTTGCCGGCCGCCACGGGCGCCCCACCGGCGGAATGGCGGCCCGAAATCCCCCCGGAGGCCTATGGACAGGCTTTCGACCGCATCAAGTGTCACATTCGCGAAGGCGACACCTATCAAGTCAACTACACCGGTCGGCTGCGATGCGCGGCATTCGCACCGGACCCCTGGCAAGCTTTCCTCGCGCTGGTCGGCGCCCCGTGCGCTCCCTTCGGCGCCTACGTCTCCGCCGGACCCTGGCGCCTCTGCAGCGCCTCGCCCGAGCTCTTCTTCCGCCTCGACGGCGACCGCATCGAATCCCGCCCCATGAAGGGCACCGCCCCGCGCGGCCTCTCCGCCGCGCAGGACCGCGCGCAGGCCGACGCCCTCCGCGCCTGCGAGAAAAACCGCGCCGAAAATCTGATGATCGTCGACATGGTGCGCAACGATCTCGGCCGCATTGCCCGCCCCGGCACCGTGCAAACGACCCGCCTTTGCGAGTTGGAGAAATATCCCACCCTCTGGCAGCTGACCTCCACCGTCGCCGCCGAAACCGACGCCTCCATCGCCGACCTTTTCTCCGCGCTGTTCCCGCCGGCCTCCATCACCGGCGCGCCCAAGAAGCGCACCATGGACATCATCGCGGAACTGGAAACTTCGCCCCGGCAGATCTACACCGGCGCCATCGGGTTCCTCGCCCCCGGCCGCCGCGCCCAGTTCAACGTCGCCATCCGCACCCTCCTGCTCGACGTCCGCACCCGCCGCGCCGAATACGGCGTCGGCGGCGGCATCGTCTGGGATTCCGACCGCGACGCCGAACAAGCCGAATGCCGCGTCAAGGCGCGCATCCTGTCCACCCCGCCCCGCCGCCCCTTCTCGCTGCTCGAAACCATGCTGTGGACCCCGGAAGACGGCGTCCGCCTCCTTGAACTCCATCTGGCGCGGATGCGCGATTCGGCGGATTACTTCGACCATGTCTTCGACGACGCGCGCCTCCGCGCGGAAATCGATTCCCTCCTGCGCACCCTTCCCCGCGCCCCGCAGCGCCTCCGACTCCTCCTCGCGCCCGACGGCGCGCCGACCCTCCAGGCCTCGCCCCTCGCTCCGCTCGCCTCCGGCCCTTTCTTCCGCGTCGCCTGCGCCGGCCGTCCCGTGGACCGCGCCAACGTCTTCCTCTACCACAAGACCACGGACCGCCGCGTCTACGAAGAAGCCAAGGCCGGTTTCCCGGACCACGACGACGTGATCCTCTTCAACGAGGACGGCGAAGCCACCGAATCCACCCTCGCCAACCTGGTCGTGGAGATCGACGGCGTCCTGTGCACGCCGCCGGTCGAATGCGGCCTCCTCCCCGGCACCGCCCGCGCCGAATTCCTCGCCCGCGGAATTGTGCGGGAGCGGCGCATCCCCCTCGCCCGCCTCCGCGACAGCCCCCGCCTCTTCCTCCTCAATTCCGTCCGCGGCCTCCGCCCCGCCGCCCTCGATCCTTGATCAAGGGGCCCCGCCCGGTCCGCGCTCGAAATGCGGATCGTTCTCATCGAAGCGGAAGACCACCTCCCGCTCTTGGTCCAGCTCGATCACCGCGTTGAAATTCTCGTGGGAATCGGCCGCATGCGCGGCGGCGGCCACGTCGGTGACCAGGCGGGTTTCTTCGTTGACGCGGAACTTGTATTCGTAGCGGCCCGGCCCGAGCCGCTGGCGCACCTCCCAAATCCCCTCGCCCACCCGGGCCAGCGGCAAGACGCCTTCCCAGTCGTTGATGAAATCGCCCGCGAGATCGACGCGCGCGACGGCCGCCGAAAGCCGGATGCGCGGCAGGACGCACCGGATCTCCGGCGGCGATTCCTCTTCCGGCGTCAGCGGGATCGTCACATAGACCCGTTCGTAGGCCGGCGCCCAGATCCGGATTTCATGGCGCCCGATCGGCAGCTCGATGGCAAAGCGCCCTTCCGCGTCGGTCTGCGTCCGCCACGTGCTGCGCGCCTCGACCGGCCCCGGCGTCGCCGGGCGCGCCCGGATGCGGATGCTGGCGTTGACCGGCCGGCGGCCGTCCCACGTGGCGACGACGCCGCGCAAGGTCCGCCGCAGCGCGGCCCGTTCCGCGGCCCGTTGCTCCGCCATCTGCGGAAAATGGATTTCCACCTGGGCTTTCCATTCCGCCGCTTGCGGCGCGTCGGGGCGCTCCTCCTCCGCCAGCCGCAGCAGGGCGCGCGCGGCGGCTTCGCGGACCTCCGAGGCGGTTTCGAGCAACCCGAGGTGACGCGCGGCGGCCTCGGCGCGGCGGCCCAGTTGCTCCAGACAAAGCGCCGACCGCCAGCGGGCCCGCGCCGCCAGATCGGCGCGGGCGGCGGGATCGGCGGCCACCTGCTCGTACAAGGCGAACGCCGCGGCGGGATCGCCCGCGCCGCGCTCCAGGTACAAGGCGTTCTGGTAGGCCTTTTGCGGCGTTTCACCGGCCAAAACGGGGATCGCGGCGGCAAACGCCAGGAGCGCCAGAGCGTAAAACGGATGGAAGGAATGGCGTGGTTTCATCGTTTGAACTCGTATCCATGGGTGCGGACGGTCAGCAGGTGTTCGGGATGGCGCGGATCGCGCTCGATGCGCTGGCGCAAGGTGGTCACGAAGCGGTCCACGGTGCGGTCGGTCCCTTCGTAGTCCGCCCCCCACACGTGGTCGAGCAGCTGCTCGCGCGTGAACGCCCGCCCCGGATGGAGCGCCAGATATTCCAGCAGGGCGTATTCGCGCGGGGTCAGGTCCACGGGGCGCGCCCCCTCGCGCAGGACGCGCGCCGCCACGTCCAGCTCGTAGCGGCCGAAAACGATCCGCGGCGCCTCCCCTTGCAGCGTGGCGCGCAGCAGGAGGGCCTTGATCCGCGCCACCAGCGCCTCCATCTTGAACGGCTTGCGCACGAAGTCGTCGGCCCCGAGCCGGAAGCTCAGCAGCTCGTCCTCGTCGCCGGTCTTCGCCGTCAGCACGAGGATCGGCACGCCCAGGTTGCGCTGGCGCAGCTCCTGGCAGACCTCGAACCCGCTCTTGCCGGGCAGCATGATGTCCAGCAGGACGAGATCGGGACGCCCGTCCTCCGCCGCGCGCAGCGCCGCGTCGCCGTCGCCCGCGGACACGACGGAAAACCCGTAGTCCGGCAGGGCGATCTCCAGCGCCGTGCGCAGCGGCAGATGGTCCTCCACCACGAGGATCCTCTTCCGGACGCTCATGGCCGGCCCCCGGATTCCGATGAAAGCGGCAGGCGGATTTCGAACGCGGAGCCCTGGCCCGGCGCCGAGCGCACCGAGATCGAGCCTCCGTGCGCGCGCACCAGCCCTTGCACGATGGCCAATCCCAGCCCCAGGCCCGGCACGCGCGCCGCGAGGCGGCTGTCGGCCCGGAAGTACGGCGTGAACAGGCGGCGCAGCGTGCGGGCATCCATGCCCCGCCCGTTGTCGGCCACCGTCCACGCGGCGGCGGAACCGGAGCGGCGCAGCGAGATCCGCACCTCCGCCGGGCCGTCGCCGTATTTCACCGCGTTCTCCACGAGATTGCGCGCGATCTCCCCGATGGCTTCGCGGTCGAATTCGCCGGCATAGTTGTCCGGCTGGACGTCGAACGCCAGCCGCCCGGCCTCCACGCCGGTCTCGGCCGGAAGCCGCCGGACGATCTCCGCCAACAGCTCCTCCAGCCGTCCCGGCTCCCGGTCCAGCCGCACCGTCCCCGCGCGCTGGCGCGCGAAGTCCAGCAACCGGTCGCTCA
Organism: Opitutia bacterium; assembly: GCA_009928955.1. Taxonomy (GTDB): domain Bacteria; phylum Verrucomicrobiota; class Kiritimatiellia; order CAIQIC01; family Lenti-01; genus Lenti-01. The sequence goes on from SABN01000007.1 coordinate 30,594, forward strand.
GCCGCACCAGCCGCCGCACTTCGTCGCCCAGCAACGCGCGCAGCTGCCGGTCGGCGGCCGGTTCCGCCGGATCCCCGCGCCGCGCCAGCGTGTCGGCCAGCACGGAGAGCGAGGTGATGGGCGTCTTCAGTTCGTGGCTGATGCGGTCCATCACGTCGGCCTGCAGTCCGGCCAAGCGCAGCGAGCGCTTCAGATAGGAGAAGGGAACCACCAGCCCCAGCAAGGCCAGCGTCACGGCGACCCCCAGGATCGCCGCCCGGGTCTTCGAGCGCGAAGTGGCCAGCGTGGCCCACATGGAGGAGGGCTCGGGCCGGTAGTCGAGGGACCAGCACTCCAGCGGCGCGGGCAGCGGATGGACCATCCGATCGCCGGAATCGGCGGCCGGAACGGCCCCCGGCGGAGGCGTGTCCATCCAGTCGGCGCGGCCCCCGCAGCGGGCGATCCATTCGCGCAGCGCCGGCTCCAGCGCGGCGGCTCGAAACTCGGCCAAGTCGATCTCGTAGGCGAGCCAAGTGCCGTCGGACAGCGCCGCGCGCGCATCCACCACCAGCCGGGAGGTTTCCCAGGTCGGAGACGACGGCGCCGCGGGTTCGAAATCGCCCGCCCCGGTCCCGAAACGGAACGGGAACGGACCGGTCCCATGCGCGCGGACAAAGGCCTCTCTCGCCGCCCGGGCTTTCGCCAGGCGTTCCACCCGTTCCCAAGGCTCCGCGAGACCGGCCGGCAGCTCGGTCCAAACAACGCGCAGCCGGTCCGCCGCGATTTCCAGCTCGTCGGGATCCATCTCCATCCCGCGGCGTTCGCACGCCTCCAGCAAGGCGAGCGTCCAGCGCCGGGCCCGCTCCGCGTCGCCCGCCCGCTGCGCCAGCTCCACGGCGCTCAGCAAGGCCAGCGCGGGCGGCGGAATTTCCCGCGCCGCCTCCAGCATGCGGTCGTAGTCGCCCAGCGCGGCCGGCACGTCGCCCCGCCGCTTCTCGCATCGGGCCATCTCCGCCCAGACGCCGAGGCGGACGGCCGCCGGCGTGCGCGGTTCGTCCACGACCTGACGGTACAATTCCACGGCGCGCGCACTATCGTCCTCGGCCCAGTGCGCGCGGCGGGCTTCCTGCAGCGCCGCATGGGCCGGATGCAGGGGCGACAGGCGGGGCAGGTCGTCCGCCGGGATCTTCCCGGGCGGCGGCCCGACGAGGTGGCCCGACGAATCCAGCGCCACCACCGCGCGAATGCCTTTTTCCGAGGCGAGATTCCGCATCGCGTCGCCCCAGAACGCGGGATCGGCAGGCGGCCGCGCCCGCAACGGATCCCCCGCCCGCGCCAGCCAGGCGCCCAGGCGGCCCTGCACCTGCAGACCGAAATCCCGCAACTCGTGGCGGCAGGTTTCCAACCGCTGCGCCCGCGCGATCTCGTGCAGGCTCTGGACGCTCTGCCACGCGAGGAAAACCAGCAGGGCGCAGGGAACCACGACGAAGACGCAGAGCGCCGCCATCAGCCGCCGGACCTCGCGTTGCGAATACAGTTGTGAGCCCATCTTGGTTTCCCAGTATTCCGCGGAGATGTTACCGGATTGTTACCGGGAAAGCGGGGAAAAACTTCGGGCCGGTAACAATCCGGTAGCAACCGCATGGCAAGTTGGTCGCGGAAACAAGGAGATCGGCCGATGAAACAAAACCCCCTTCCGCATGTCGTCCTGCTCGCGCTGCTGCTCGCTTGCGCCGGCGCCACCCGCGCCTCCGCCGCGCTGGCGCGCGGGCCCTACATCCAGATGGGGCACTTCACGAACCAAGCCACCGTCGTCTGGCGCACCGATGCCTCCAGCGACGGCGCCGTGGACTACGGGCTCACCGCCAGCTATGGCATGACCGCCGTCGGCGGCAGCGGCTGGCAGCATGAAGTGACGCTCACCGGCCTGGTCCCCGGCACCACCTACTATTATCGCGTCCGCAGCGGCGGCGCCACCCTCGCCTCCGCCAGCTTCCGCAGCGGCAAGGCGCCCGGCACCCCCTTCCGCATCGGCCTGTTCAGCGACGCCCATCACGGCGGCTCCGCGGCCGTCGGCAACGGGCTGGCCCTCGCCGAACCCGATCTGCTCCTCGCCATCGGCGACGTCACCGACGACGGCCTCTATTCCGACTTGGACGGCAACCTCTTCTCGAAAATGGGCGCCGCCCTCGCCGCCGCCCCGCTCTACTGGACGCCGGGCAACCACGACGTGCGCGACGGCTTCGCCGCCTGCCGCGAGGCGTTCGTCCTGCCGGGCGATGAACTGAGCTATGCGTTCGAATACGCCGACGCCCTGATCGTCTCGCTGAACGCGGAAGACCTGCCCGGCACCGCCTGGCTGGCCAGCACCCTCGCCGCCTCCGCCAAGCCGTGGAAGATCGTCATGTTCCACGAACCCGCCTATTCGCCCGCGGGCGGCCATGGCGAGCACGAAACCCTCCGCGACCAGTACGTGCCGGTCATGGAGCAGCATGGCGTGCAACTCGCCGTCTCCGGCCACAATCACTTTTATTGGCGCAGTTCCCCCATCAACGGCGTCACGCAGCTCATCACCGGCCCGACCGGCAACCGCACCCGCGACGCCGGCACCTGCCCCTGCTATTCCCAATGGGTCGTCAACGGCACCACCGCCCAGACCTTCGTCGTCCTCGACGTCGCGGGCACGGTCCTGCGCATCCGCACCTGCGATGCCCTCGGCAACTGCCTCGACGAAGCCGCCATCGACCGCGCATGCCCCTTCACCTTGGATGGCCAGCTGGACGCCGCGGCGGTCCAGGTGACATCCCGCGGCGGCGGCCAGACGATCTGGGCCGCGCAATCGAGCAACTATCTCTATGTGGCCACCCAAGACGCGGGCGAAGGCCACGACGCCTTCGTCTTCGTCGCCAGCGCGCCCGACGCCCTCACCAACGCGGCCCCCTGGGGCAAGGCCGGCACCGCCTTCGCCTACGACGCGTTCTTCGCCGACGAAAACGACAGCAACTACAGCCGCGGCTTCGCCGAAGACGGCTTGCCAGCCGACATCGCCATGGCCCGCTCCGCCACGCCGTGGTGCAACGGCGCCGTGCTGGAGGGCGTGATCGACCTGAACGCCTATTACGCCGGCAACGTGCCCGACTCGGTCTTCCTGGCCGCCGCCCTCTATGCCACGGGCGACGCCGGCGCCCTCGTCCCCGCCTCCCAATGCCCCGCCGGCAACGGCGACGGCCACCTCGATCCCGGCGAAGCCGTGGAGATCCAATTGGACGACGTCATCGGCCCCGTCGGCCCGGCGCCCTCCGCCGCCTTCTCGCCGGCGGCCCCCTCCGATCGCGTACCGATTTCCGTCGCCTTCAACGCGGCGACCTCCGCGCTCGCCACCGCGACGACCGTGACCGCGTTCTATCGTTTCTCCACCAACAGCGATGACTGGGCGTCGGCCGCGATGGTCCGCACCGGCACCAACACCTTCTCCATCGAGTTCAACCCCGTGCCCGACAACGCCGCGCAACTGGAAATCTGCTTCACCGACGGCGTCCGCTGGGAAAACAACAACGGCGGCAACTGGAAGGTCTCCATCCGCGATGGCGACGCCCCCCTGACCGTCAACGGCGTCACGATCGTTCCGGGCGTGCCCGTCGCCGGCCACAGCGTCACGGTGACCTACGATCCGGCCGGCCGGCCGTTGGCCGCCGCCGGCGCGGTCAACCTCCACCACGGCTACAACCGCACCGAAGGCTGGACGGCGGTTCCCGGCGTGCCGATGCTGAAATCCGGCTCGGTTTGGACCTGCACCTACACCGTTGCCCAAGCCGCCACCGAACTCTCGCTGTGCTTCAACGACGGCGCCGCGTGGGACAACAACGGCGGCGCCGACTGGGCCTTTGCGGTGGCGCCCTCCGATCTGCCGCCCATCCCGGACGGCGTGGCCGTCACCAATCTCGCCGCCCCCACCGTCCAGGTCGACCACGCCACCGCCCATTTCACCTTCCAGGGCACCGCCGGAACCAATCTGGCTGGCCCCCTGCGCTGGACCAACTCCGCCACCGGCCAAGGCGGCGCCTTCGAGCGCGACCGGTATTGGACCCACGACGTCGATCTCGCCGTCGGCGACAACGAAATCCAGATCTTCGGCGTCATCGCCGGCACCGAAGCCGGATCGACCACCGTGGCCGTGGACCACGCCTCCGCCTATGCCGCCTGGACCAACGGCAGCGCCCAAGGCGCCGGCTGGAACGGCGGCTGGACGCTCTCCGTCGACGGAGCCAGCGCCGGCCATTTCCTGGATGCCGGCTCGTCCAACTGTTCCGCCGGCGCCGCCGCCTTCGGCTTCTGGGCCAACTCCGCCTCCACCGCCCGCGCCCGGCGCGCCCTCGCCGCGCCCATGCAGGTCGGCGACATCCTCACCTTCCGGTTCGACAACAACTGGATCCAGGAGGGCGGCTCCACCGGTTTCTCCCTCGAAAACGACGACGGCGAGCCGTTGCTCACGCTCTACTTCATCGGCGGCGAACTCGCCTACAAACTGCAGGACGGCGCCCCCGAGATCCGCGACACCGACATCTCCTGGACCGGCGGCGGCCTCGCCATCGCCGTTGCACTGGACTCGGAAACCACCTACACGCTCGCGCTCAACGGCGTCTCGTTCACCGGCACCTTGATCGCCGCGGCCTCCGGAACCGGTGTTCGCCAATTCCAAGCCTGGAACTACGATTGCGGCCCTGACATGGAGCGGAACGTCTACTTCAACTCCCTGGAACTCGTCCGCCCGCAATCCGGCGGCGAAGAATCCTACAGCGTCGCCACGATCCACGTCGTCCGCTCCGCCGGCGAAGCGCCGGAGCCCGTCATTGAAAGCCTCGCCGCGATCTCCGGCGGCGGCCTGCGGTTCAACCTCGCCAGCAGCCTCTCCGGCGCTTCCTACGCCATCTACGCCAGCGCGACCCTCGTCCCGACCCAGAACTGGCAGGCGGTCGCCGGCACCGCGCAAACCGGCACGGGCGGCGCGCTCGAACTCTCGCTCACCAACGAACTCCCGGCGACCGGCTACTACCGCATCGGCTTCGCGCAACCCTGAGTCTTGCGGCCCGCGCCTCCGGGCTCCTCGCGGAGCCCAGAGGCATTTTCCCCAGCTGCGCGGAATCGCGGCTCGATGCCGGACGGCCGGCTTACCGGATCGGGGACAAGAGGGATCTGCGCCACGCCGCGAGCTTCTGCGCGAAGGAAACCCGCGCGCAGGCCGGACTCGTCGACGGCAGGCGCTCGAGTTCCACGCCTTCCAGCAAGCCGCCGCATGGCTTCGCCACGTGCCTCCGGAATAAGGTTTCGGCCGCTCCGCCATTCAAGACGATCTTCTCCAGCTCCGGATGCCGCGCGAGCAGCCCGGGCAGATCGTTCGGCGCGAGCCGCCGAGGATGGATCGCGGAATCCAAGCTGCCGGGCCGGTGCGCGGCGCGGAGCACGTCCCACAGCATCACGCCGTTCGCGGCGAGCTTCCGGAGCCGCTGTTCATACGGCCGCTCCCGCCCCGCGCCGAACAGCTCGCCCATGATCGGCCAAAAGGCGTTGCGCGGATGCGCGTAGTACTGCCCTTGCCGGATCGACTCCGCGCCGGGCAGCGAACCGAGGATCAACACCCGCGCGCGCTTGGGCTCGACGGGCGGAAAGCCCGTCGCCCAATCCGCTTTTTGGCCTGCCGCCCGCTTCATTTCTCCGGCGAACGCTTCTCGAACCGGAGGGCGGCTGAATTGATGCAGTAGCGCAGGCCGGTCGGCTTGGGACCGTCATCGAACACGTGCCCCAGATGCGCGTCGCACCGCGCGCAGAGCACCTCCGTGCGCACCATCCCGTACCCGCGATCCTCGCGCACCGCCACGTTTTCCTTCGCGACGGGCTGGAAATAGCTGGGCCAGCCGGTGCCCGAATCGAACTTGGCGTCCGACGAGAACAGCGCCGTCCCGCAGCAAATGCAGAAATAGTCGCCGGGCTCGTGGTGGTCGTGGAACGGTCCCGAGCAGGCCCGCTCCGTGCCTTGCTGCCGCGTCACCCGGTATTGCTCGGGCGTCAGCAATTTCTTCCATTCCGCATCGGTCTTGACCACCTTCTCCACCATGGCCGCCTCCTGCTTCTCCGGCATGAAAATCGAGACGGACTCCGCCGCCGCCGGGCGGGCGAAGGCCGCAGCGGCCGCCAAAAGCAGCCTCCCGAGCCATTTCCCTTTTCCGCTGTTCCTTTTCATATCTCCAGAGTCTACCGCATTTTCCCCATTCGGCCAACTCCGCGCCGCTTTGGCGCTTGCGCCGGCCTGCGCCGCGTGGCAAATTGTTCCCATGAACAGCGCGTGGACGGATTTCTTTCGGCGGGTTCCCCTGCCCGGAGTGGGCGGCCTGCTCGAAATCCTCGTCCTGGCCGTCCTCTTCTACTATGCCATCCGGTTCTTCCGCGGCACCCGCGGCGCCCAGGTCCTGCTGGGCTTCATCACCGCCGTCGTGGCCATGCTGGTGCTGACGCGGATGTTCAACCTCGACACCCTGAACTGGCTGCTGCAGCGCCTCTCGGTGTACCTCGTCATCGCCTTCGTCGTCATCTTCCAGCCCGAGATCCGCCGCGCGCTGGCGGAACTGGGCAAGCAGCACGTGTTCGCCACGACCATGCGCGAGCGCGGCGTGCTCGACGAGATCGTGCAGGCCATCTCCCGCCTCGCCGCCGACAAGATCGGCGCCTTGATCGCCATCGAGCGCGAAATCGGCACCCGCGCCGTCCAGGAAACCGGCACCCGCCTCGACTCGATCGTGACCGCCGAGCTGCTCGCCACCATCTTCTTCCCCCACACGCCCCTGCACGACGGCGGCGTCATCATCGAAGGCGACCGCGTCCGCGCCGCCGGCTGCGTCTTTCCCCTCTCCGGACGCGACATCGGCAAGTCCGGCACCCGCCACCGCGCCGCCGTCGGCCTCTCGGAGGAAAGCGACGCGCTCGTCATCGTCGTCTCCGAGGAGACCGGCGCGATTTCCCTCGCCTACAAGGGGCGCCTCATCCGGGGCCTCGACGAAGCGCGCCTGCGCCGCATCCTTTCCTCGGTGCTGCTCCGCGGCGCCAAGACCCAGAGCCGCTGGCAGCGCCTCCGGCAGAATCTCGATCTCTCCGCCGAAGGCCTCGCCCGCACCGACGACATGATGGAGCGCGAATTTGAAGATCCTCCGAAAAATTCTTGAGTACCTCGGATCCCCCCGCGGGTTGCGGCTGGTTTCCCTCGCCGCCGCCGTCATGGTCTGGTACGCCATCCGGGCCGCCACCAGCAATGCCACCCTCATCACCGACATCCCCCTCGCCATCCAGCCTCCGCCGGATTGGAGCGTGGTGGACGTCTCCGCCAAGACGGTCGACGTCGCCTTCCTCGGCACGCGCGACGACCTGCGCTATCTGAACCGCGAGTTGATCAAGGCCACCGTGGACGCCCGCGCCCACGTCGACAATTCGCTGTTCGCGATCACCCTCGGTCCGGCCAACATCAACGCCCCCGGCAGCGCCCGCATCGATTTCATCCGCCCCTCCGTCCTGACCGTGCGCCTCGACCGCGAAATCACCAAGCAGGTGCCCGTCAAGGTCGAAACCCAGAATCTGCTCCCCGATGGCTACGAAATCGAGAAGGTCGTCGTGACCCCGGCCACCGTCGAACTCTCCGGCCCCGAACAGCGTCTCGCCGACATCGAATCGATCAGCACCGTTCCGGTGGATCTCGACGGACGCATCCGCTCCATCAACAAGCGCCGCCTCGCGCTGGTCCCCGGCGAAAGCATGGCCGGCGTGCAGATGAACCCGCCCGCCGTCACCCTCGACCTGGCGATCCTCGAGCGATCCGTCAGCACGCTCTTCCCCGACCTGTCCATCCTGCCCATGCTGCCTCCCGGCCGCTCCGTCCGCGCCGACCTCGATCCCGAAATCGCCTCCCTCACCGTCAAGGGCCGCCCCGAGCTGATGAAGACCCTCGCGGCCGAGGATCTCCGCCTCTTCGTGGACGCCACCGAAATCTCCGGTTCCGCGCCCGCCAAGCTGCCCATCCGCGCGGTGCTGCCCAGCGGCGTCATCCTCGTGCGCACCGAGCCCGCCCAAGCCACCGTCCGCCTGAAGGATTGACGATGCGCCGGCCGCTCCCCCCCGCCGCCATCCTCCTCGTCTGGCTCGCCCTGCGCGCCGGCGCCGGCGAATCCGCGTGGCGCGCGCGGCCCTTGCCCCCCGAGGCGGCGCAGCTCAACCGCACCGCCGGTTCCGCCGCCTCCGCCGCCACCGCCATGCGCCTCTACGCGCAAGCCATCCGCCTCTGTCCCTCCAACGGCCCCGCCCTCTACGGCCTCGGACGCGCCCTCCTCGACCAAGACCGCGCCGCCGACGCCCTCAAAACCTTCCGCCGCCTCGACGCCCTCTTCCCCGGCGACCCTGAAATCCTCGAAGCCCTCGCCGCCGCCATCGCCCGCCTCCCCGAGCCCCGCCGCGCCGACATCGCCGAAGGCCTCGCCTTCGCCGGACAAGCCGCCGAACTCCGGCCCGACGCCCCCGAAGCCTGGCACCTCCTTTCCGTTCTCCGCCACCTCGACGGCGACTACGCCCAAGCCGCCGAAGCCGCGCGCCGAGCCGTCGCGCTGGATGCGACAACCCCCGTCGACCCCGAAACCACCGCCCTCTATCAACAACAGGAGACCGCATGCAACGACGCCCTCTTGGTTTTCTCGCCCTTGGACTGATCCTCGCCCTCGCCGCGACCGCTTTCGCGCAAGCGCCCGCCCCGGCGGAGGCTCCCCCCGTCATCTATCCCGTCGGATCCGAACCGCAACCCGAGCCTTCGCCCGTCCGCTGGGAGGGTTCCATCGCCCATCTGGGCTCCGTGCAGCTGGACTCGCTCTCCAAAACCGTCACCGCCACCGGCTGGGTCAACCAGACCGAAGGCCCCATCGAAGTCCTCGCCTGCGGCCTCAAGGGCAAGGTCCACGAATCCGTGTTCGTCCTCGCCCTCAACCCCCTCGATCTGCAGGCCGCGCTCCTGCTCGCCGGGCTCAAGGGCGGCGAGCCCATGGCCGCCATCGGCCAAGGCCCGCCCCGCGGCGCGCCCGTCGACATCCTCGTCGAGTGGAAGGACGGCCAGGAAACCAAATCCGCCCGCGCCGAAACCTTCGTCTGGCACGCCGAAGACGACGCGGTTCTCCCTGAAACTCCGTGGACCTTCACCGGTTCCGTCGTCAAGGACGGCCAGTTCAAGGCCCTCGCCGAAGAATCCCTCGTCGTCACCTACTGGGACCCCTACGCCATCGTCAATCTGCCCCTCCCCTGCGGATCCAACGACGAACTCCTGAGCGTGAACAGCCATGCCGTTCCGCCCTACGAGACCCCCGTCACCTTCCGCTTCACCCCCCGCTGAGCCCCCCCTCCGGACGGACGTTCAGTCCAGCGCCCGCAGCGCGGCCGCATGGCCGGCGGCGATGGCCTCTTTTGCGCGCTGGAACTCCAGCGTGCCGATGCCGCCGACTTTCGGCTCGATCAGCACCTCCGGCGGATCGGCTTGCCGGCGCGAGCGCGCGATCTGCGCCTCCGCGATCCGCACCGAGCGCACCAGCACATCCACCATCGCCGGCTTGGGGCGATCGCCCGCCACGGCCGCGCGCAGGCGCCGCGCCTTCTTTTCGATGTCCGCGAAGAAGCTCTCCATCATCTGCACCGGGCCCGCCCGCTCTTCTTCGGCCTTCTCCTTCGGCAGCAGCAGCGGCCCGCGCCGGATTTCCGGCTCCTGCTCCTTGCGAACGGCCGGCTTACCCCCCGGAACGATCTCCTGCGACACGTCCACGGCGATGACCACCTGCGCGCCCATCGCCCGCGCCACGTTCACCGGAACCGGATTCACCAGCCCCCCGTCCACCAACAGGCGCTTGCCCACCCAGACCGGCGAAAACACCCCCGGAATCGAAAGGCTCGCCCGCAGCGCCTGGACCAGGTTGCCGGAGCTCAGCACCACTTCGCCGCCCGAGTTCAAGTCCGTCGCCACCGCGCGGAACGGCAGCTCCAGCTCGCGGAATTCCCGGACGCCGATCAGCTGGCGGGTTTCCTCCAGCAGCTTCTTGCCATCCGTCAGCCCCGAGCGCGACAGCGACACCTCCCAGAAAAACTGCCGCAGGCGTCTCCAATCCAGATTTTCCGCCAGCTCGCGCAACGCCTCCACGCGCCCGGCCGCGAGAAACGCGCCGACCACGGCCCCCATGCTGGTGCCGGCGACGCATTCGATCTGGATGTTCTTTTCCCGCAGCGCCTGCAGCACGCCCAGATGAGCCCAGCCGCGCGCGCCGCCGCTGCCCAGCGCCAGTCCGACCCGCTTGTGCTTCCAGAACCGCGCCATGGGATCCCCTTCCGTCCTATTCCAAGAACGTCAACGTGGCCGACCCGATCACGCCCGCGTCGTTGCCCAGCTCCGCGCGCTTGATCACCAGCCGTTCCGAGAAGTGCGGGCTCAGCCGTTCGTTCAGGTGCCGGCGCAGCGGGTCGAACAGCACCGGCCCCGCCGCCGACACGCCGCCGCCGACGATGAACGCCTGCGGCTGCAGCAGGTACGCCACCGAGGCCATCATCGTCGCCAAGCAGTCCGCCACGAAATCGAAGATTTCCCGCGCCCATTCGTCGCCCGCCTCCGCGGCCTCGCAGATGATCTTGGGGCTGACCGCCTCGCGCTTTCCGCCCGCGCGCTCCAGGATCGAGCTCGCGCGGCCCGCGTCGATCTCCCGCAGCGCGCGCTCGACGATGCGCTTGTTGCCGACGTATTGCTCCACGCCGCCGCGGCCCATGGGCGCCGCCACGCCGTTCAGGTCGATCGACACGTGCCCGATCTCGCCCGCCATCGAGTACGCGCCGCGATAGAGGTTCTTGTTGATGAGGAGTCCCCCGCCGACGCCCGTGCCGAGCGTGACGAACACCGCGTGCTGGTAGGCCTGCCCCGCGCCGTAGGTGCATTCGCCCACGGCCATCGCGTTCACGTCGTTGTCCACCCGGGCCGGCTTGCCGAACCGCTTGGCCAGCAGCTCCGCCAGCGGGACCGCCGTCCAGCCCGGCACGTTGGTCAGGTCGTGCACGAATCCCTTCGCGTAGTCCACGAAGCCCGGCACGCCGACGCCGATGCCCGCCCATTCGGTGTCCCGCGGCATGTCTTGCAAGAGATCGCCGACGTGCCGCTCCACTTCGTCCAGCCAGCCCGGCACGCCTTTCAGCCCCGTCGTCGCGAAGCTCGCCCGCGCCCCGATCGCGCCGCGCTCGTCCACGCGCGCCATCTTCACGAACGTCCCGCCGAAATCCACGCCGACCGCGCACCGCTTTTTGCTCTCGTCCATGTTCACGCCTCCAATTGAAACACCCTCTTCGCGTTCGCCGTCGTCGATGCCGCAAGCGCCTCGGCGGCCGTTCCGCGCGCCTCGGCCAAGACCTCGGCCACGCGCGCCACGAACGCCGGTTCATTTACTTTCCCGCGAAACGGCTTGGGTGTCAAATAGGGACAGTCCGTCTCGATCAGCAGCCGGTCTTCCGGGACGAGTTTCGCCACCTCCCGCAGCGGTCCCGCGTTGTTGAAGCTGACGATGCCGCTGAAGCTGATGAAGAACCCCAGCGCCAACAGCTCCTCCGCGAACGCCGCGTCGCCGGTGAAACAATGCAAAATGCCCAGCGGGGGCAAGTTTTCCATACTGTGGAAAACTTTTTTCCACACCGTGGAAAACTCTCCCAACAGGTCGACGGTGTCGTCGTCGGCATAGCGGCTGTGGACCACCACGGGCAACTTCCGTTCCGCCGCGAACTCCAGCATCTGGCCGAACAGCGCGCGCTGCGCGGACGCGGTTTCCGCGGAATAATAGTAGTCCAGGCCGATCTCCCCCACCGCGACCACGCCCGGCCGGGTCGCCAACTCCGCGAGCTTCTCCGCGCCGCGGGGCCGGTCGAGCTGGTCGCGGTCGTAGCCCACCGCCGCCACCAGCGCTTCCGGATGTTCTTGCGCCAGCCGGACGACGAGTTCGTTCGAGGCTTCCGAGCTGCCCACGGCGCACATCCGCGCCACCCCCGCCGCCGCCGCGCGCGCCAGCACCGCCGCGACGGATCCCTCCGCCTCGAACGCGTCGAAATGCGCATGCGTGTCGAACAGCACCATGCCGCCCATCCTAGCCCGCCGCCGGCGATTTGGCAAATCCCGCCAAGCCGGTCCTCCGTTCCGGGGGCCGACCCCCTTGTTTTCTTTGCCAAACCCGGGCGCCGGTGGCATCCTTGCCCGATGCGAAATCAGCGGCAATCCTGGTCGGGCTGGCTGCTCTGCACCCTGCTGGCGGGAACCTACCCGCTCGTGCATTTCTATGCGCAGAACGCCCAATGCTTCACGCCGCGCCAGCTCCTCCATTCGGCGGGCGGCCTGCTGCTCGCCGCCGCGGCGGCCTGCGCGGCGGCGGCCCTGCTGAGCCGCCGGGCGCTGAAGGCCATGCGGAAGACCGCCGGAATCCCGGCCGACCGCGAGGCCTCCCGGTTCGCCCTCGCCATGTCCATCCCGGCCGCGGCGGTCTATCTGGCCCTCTCCGCCCAGCCGCTGTGGCAGGACATCCAGGCGCGCGGCTTGCCCCTTTTCGCCGACATCCTGATCTTCTCGATGCTGGGCGGGCTCATCACGGCCGCCGTCTGGAAGATCGGCTGGAAATGGATCTCGGCCCTCCTCCTGCTGGCCGTCGGCATCGAAGCGGCTCGCTGGGGGACGGCGGCACACGCCCAAGGGAAGACCGCCGCCCACGCGGAGGTTCCGGAATCCAGCCGGGCCCTCTATGCCACCGTCCGCCTGCGCTCCACCCCCGACATCTACTTCATCGTGCTCGAGTCCTTCCACAGCCCGCAATGGCTGGAGGAGTTCTACGGCGCCGACGTCCGCCCCTTCCGCCAACGGCTGGAATCCATCGGATTCCAGATCCATTCCAACGTCTTCGCGAATTACCTGGCCACCCTCGCCAGCCTGCATTCCACCTTCTCCATGGCCCACCACCACTACGTGATCGCCGTCGGCGACGAGGACGCGGTCCGCACCCGCGCCCTGATCGCCGGCGCAGACTACAATCCCGTCCTCTCCATCCTGAAGACGAACGGATACCGGGTGGACTATCTGCTGGGTAACCACTACCTTTGCCTGCCGGAAATGGCGGCCGGCGCCGTGGACCGCTCGATCCCGGAAAAAAGCGGAAGCTTCGCCCCGCTGATGACGCTGGCCTGGCCGCATGGCGAGTTTTCGGAAAACGCCCAGATGGAGGGCTACCGGGCCATGCTCCTCGCGCACGCCGCCGCCCCCCGCGGCGCGGGCCCGCCCCGCTTCGTGTTCATCAAGGCCGGGCTCCAGCACGCGCCCCGCGGATCCCTCGACCGCGAAGCCTGGAAGCAAACCTACCGCGCCCTCCTGGACGAGGAGATTCACTTCCTGTCCGCGTTCTGCGAGACGCTCGTCGGAAACAACCCCGAGGCCGCCGTCGTTCTCATGGGCGACCATGGCGCGTGGGGATACGCCTCGCGCTGGTGGTCGAAAACCTCCGATCCCAACGAATTCTTCCGCCAAGAAGGCCTCGACCCCGCAGCGGTCGCCCGCGACATGGCGGACATCTTCCTCGCGATCCGGACCGGGCGGGAGGCGGGGCCCGCCCTGCCGGTCCGGAGTCCCGTCAACCTGTTCCGGGAACTCTTCCAGCGCCTGAGCGGCGATGCGCGCCTCCTCGGCACCCGCGAGCCGGACGCCTCGTACAAAACCATCCGGTCCGACCTCTATCGCTTCGCCCTGGACGGCGCACCGCTGCCGGTCTGGGAAAAAATCCCCACGGACGAGAACGGAATCCCCCTGGACCGCTGAGCCCCCCCTTGCGGTCCGCCTCCGGGCGGGATCCGCCGGAACGCCGGTCAATCCACCCGGATGAAGTGCTTCCGGGAGGTGTCGATCCCGGTCCACCTTTCCAACGCCGCCATCCAGCGGTTCTTGCGCTCGCGGGACGTCAACACATGGTCCGGATTGGCCGGGAACAGGCCCTCGGCCGGCGGCAGCCACTCCTGGATCGCCCGCGGATGCGCGCCGGCGAACGGCTGCAGCACCTGCGGATCGATCTCGGCATAGTCCACCTGGGGAAACGGCTTGTCGCTCCAGTGACGGATCGTGCCCTTCCACTTCTCGTTGAACTTCGCCTCGGGCCGCACCCAGCCGTAGTGGTAGATCGTCGCGTCGGCGAACGCCGCGCGCGGATAGCGCATGCGCTTGTAGCCCGTCACCACCGAGAAAAACAGCCCCTTCGGCCCCCAGATCGGGATGTTGTTGCGCACGGCGCGCACCTCGCGCCGGTACCAGCGCGGCGAGGACGCCACCGTGTTCCGGTTCCCGTAGAAATGCAGATAGCGGAAATAGAGCGCCTCGACCCGGCGGTCGTCCAGATGCCGCTCCATCGCGGCGCGGAGGCGCGGCAGGTCGTCTTCGTGCAGGAGTTCGTCGCCCTCGAGATAGATCGCCCAGTCGCCCGTGCAGTTGAACAGCGCGATCGTCTTCTGCTGGCCGTAGATGAACCCCTTCACCTTCCAGCTCCCGTCCAGGTTCTCGTTCCACGCGGTCGGCAGGATCCGGATCTTGGGGTCGCCGATCGCCCGGATCCGCGCCTCGGTGTCGTCGTCGCACGGCCCCAGCGCGATGACGAATTCGTCCACCAGCGGCAGCGCGGAGCGGATCGATTCCACGAAGGGGAACGCCAACCGCTGGGCGTTCCGCAGAAACGTGAAGGCGCTGATTTTCATTCCCGAGCCGCCCGCCTGCTCAGGTGTTGAGGCCGTTGGTCAGCTCGAAGACGGCCATCAGCATGCTGACGGCCACGAAGCCGACGCCGATCGCGATGATCAGCATCATGACGGGCTCCAGGATGGTGGTGAAGATCTTGACGGCGCGGTCCAGCTCGTTGTCGTAGCGCCGGCCGATGTGCTCCAGCGCGCTGGCCATGTCGCCCGATTCCTCCCCGATGGCCAGCATGTCGGTCAGCAGCCGGGGAAACACCCCGTCCTGCGCGAGGGGCCGCGAGATGGTCGAGCCGTCGGTGACCCGGTCCTTGGCCTCGCGGATGGACCGGGCGATGAGGGTGTTGCCGACCGTGTGCTCCACGATGGACAGCGCCTGCAGCACCTGCACGCCGTTGGCCAGCAGCGTGCCGAGCGTGTGGGCGAAGTTCGCGAAGGCGTCCGCGCGGATGATGTTCCCGGCCACCGGCAGGCGCAGCAGGGTCCGGTCCTTCCAGTCCCGGCCCGCCGGCGTCTTCAGCGCCCGCCGCAGCGCCGCGAGGCCGAAGAACAATCCGATCGCCATCGCCCAGCCGTACTGCAGCAGGCCCTTGCTCAGTCCGATCAGGATCCGCGTGGGCAGCGGCAACGTGCCGCCCAGCTCCTCGAACATGGCCGAAAAACGCGGAATCACGAAGATCATCATGAACAGCATCGCCCCGAACCCCACCAAGGTCACGATGAGCGGATAGACCAGCGCCATGCCCACCTTCTCGCGCGCGGACAGCACCCGCTCGTAGTGCTTCACCAGCCGCTCGAGCACGCCCGGCAGCTGTCCGCTGGCCTCGCCGGCCTTCACCATGCTGACGAAGAGCGTCGGGAAGCTGTCGGGCCAGCGCGCCAGCGCGCCCGACAGGCTCGTCCCCTGCACGATCTCGTCGCGCAGGCTCGTCACGATGGCGTCCTGCGCCTTGCCCGTCTTGCGCTGGGCCAGCGCGTGCAGCGCCGACCCCAGCGTCATGCCCGACGCCAGCAGATCGGACAGCTCGCTGGTGAACAGCAGCAGGTCGCCGATCTTCATCCGGGGCTTGGAACGGAAGCTCTTCTCGAACCGGAGCCATTTCCGGCCGGCGGACTCCGGGGCCGCCGGGGACGCGGGCGAAGCCGGGACCTCGGCTTTCGACGGCGTCTTCGGCTTCTCGGCGGAAGGCGCGGCCGTCTTTCCCTGCCCATCCGACACGGAGATGGGCACGAACCCCATGCGCCCGAGCTGCGCCATCAGCGCCCGCTTGTCGGGAGCGTCGAGCACCCCCTCCTGCCGCTCCCCGGCCCGGTTCTTGGCGATGTATCGGAATGGCGGCATCGGCTCCCCGGGTCCTCGCGGGCGGGCCGCCCTAGGACTCGTCCTCCGAGGTCACGCGAATCACTTCTTCCAACGTGGTCACGCCGGCCAGCGCCTTCCGCCAGCCGTCGGTGCGCAGCGTGCGCATCCCGTGCTCCAGCGCCTGCGCCTTGATGTCGGCCGCGGAGGCGCGGTCCACGATCATCTGCCGGATGGCATCGGTGACCGCGAGGATTTCATAGATCCCGGTCCGCCCGCTGTAGCCGGTCCCGCGGCATTCCTCGCACCCCACCGGCTCGCAGATCGTGCCCGTCGACAGCTTGTCCAGCGGGAACCCGAGGCTCTCGAGGAACGGCCGATCGATGTTCCAGGCGCGCTTGCAGGCGGGGCACAGGCGCCGGATGAGGCGCTGGGCCACGAGCGCCTCCACCGAGCTGGCCACCAGGAACGGCTCGATCCCCATGTCCACCAGCCGCGTGATGGCGCCCGCCGCGTCGTTCGTGTGCAGCGTGCTGAACACCAGATGGCCCGTCAACGCCGCCCGGATCGCGATGTCCGCCGTCTCCTGGTCGCGGATTTCGCCGACCATGATCACGTCGGGATCCTGGCGCAGGATGTGCCGCAACCCCACCGCGAAGGTCAGGCCGATCTCCGGCCGCATCTGGATCTGGTTGATGCCCGCCATCTCGTATTCGATCGGGTCCTCGACCGTCAGGATGCGCTTGTCCACCGAGTTGATGGTGTGGAGCCAGGCGTACAGGCTGGTGGACTTGCCGGACCCGGTGGGGCCCGTGACCAGCAGGATGCCGTGCGGCTTCCGGATCAGCTTGTGCAGCAGATCTTCGTCGTCCTTGAAAAGCCCCAGCTTGTCCATGCCGTACATGCCGCTGGAGCGCATCAGCAGACGCAGGCTCACGCTTTCGCCATAGACGGTGGGCATGGTGGAGACGCGCACGTCGATCTCCTCGCCCTTCACCCGCAGGCTGATGCGCCCGTC
This sequence comes from Opitutia bacterium, assembly GCA_009928955.1. GTDB lineage: Bacteria > Verrucomicrobiota > Kiritimatiellia > CAIQIC01 > Lenti-01 > Lenti-01. Next base: position 47,696 of record SABN01000007.1, read on the forward strand.
CTGCGGCAGGCGCTTCTCGGCGATGTCCATCCCCGCCATCACCTTGATGCGGCTGATGATCGCCGACTGGAACCGCTTCATCTGCGGCGGCAACGGCGTCGGATGCAGCACGCCGTCGATGCGGTAGCGGATGCGCAGATCGTTTTCCATCGGCTCGATGTGGATGTCGGTGCCGCGGTCGTGGTGCGCCTCCCAGATGATCTGGTTCACGAACTTCACGACGCTGGCGTCCTGGTCCAAGGTGCTCAGGTCGCCGACCGAGGGCCCCAGATCCTCATCCAAGTCGATCTGGTTGCCCGCGATCAGCCGGTCGAGCGTGTCCGCGCCCACGCCGTAGAACTTCTTGGCGGCCTTCTCGATGTCCGCGGCGGGGCTGAGGGCGAACTTGACGCGCAGGCCGGAGGACAGGCGGAGGGCGTCGGACAGGCCCGGCCGGAACGGCTCGCTGGTCGCCACGCGCAGGGATCCGTTCTCCATGCTGATCGGAATGACGTTGTATTGGAAGACGGCCTTGGTGGGCACCTTCTCCAGGATCTCGCCGGCGATGGGCTTGTCGCCCACCCGCACGTAGGGAACCTGGAGCGCCTTGGCCAGCGCGGCCAGGAAGACGTCCTCGCGCGCATATTCCAGCGCGACCACGGCGGCGGTGAGCACGCCGTCGTTTTCGCGCTGCTTGATGGCCAGCTCCTCGATCTGCGAAGGGGTGAAAAGCCCCGTCGCCTCGAGCAGCGCCGTCAGCCGGTTGGATGCCGCTCCGATCATCCGGCCCTACACGGGTTTCTCGGACCGGGCCTCGGCCAGCAACGCCACGGCGCGGTCCAGCGCATCCTGCACCGAGGCCAGTTCCGCGGCGATCCGGTCGAGGCGCTCCGCGTTGGACGAGCGCACTTGTTCCAGAAACGAGCGCCGCTCCTGCAACGCCTCCTTCTCCGCCGCCAACCGGTCGATCTGCTCGTTCGCCATGGACAGCGCGGCGTCCAACTGCCGGATGACGGCCTGGGGATCTTCCTCCCCCCCCGCGGCCGGGCGCGGAACCGCCGCGACCGGCGCTTCCGGCGTGCCCGCGTCGGGAATCGGCACCTGCACCGCCCGTCCGCAGTTCGCGCACGGAACCATCAGGCCGGATCCGGCCGACTCGATCGCCATGTTCTTGCCGCAATAGGGGCAGTCGAACAGGATGTCGCCCTCGCGGATCTCCGTCATCTCCGTCGCTTGTTTCCGGTCATTGCTCATGGGGATTCTCCATTCTGCGGTTCGGATCCGGCCGCGGGCGCCGGGAACATCGAGGGCTTGGCTTCCGCCGCCGGCTTGGCCTTGGCGCCCCAAAGGGCCCGGCGCGGCTTTTTCTCCGGCGCGGGAGCGGCCGGCGCGGGCGCCTCCGCCGGAACCGCCGGAACCGAAGGATCGAACACATACGGCGCGGTGGCCGTCGGCTCGGCCGGCGCAGGCAGGGGGCCGGCCGGCGCCAGCGTCGGCGCGGCATCCGCCGCCTCCGCTTCGCCGGCCGCCTCCGCCTGGCCGCTCATCACCCGCTCGATCTCGCGGCCAAAGACCTCCGGATCCATCGCTTCCGGCGTGGGCTTGGGCAGGGGAGCGGCCGGTTCGATCAACGCCACCGGCGGCGGCGCTTCCGCGCGGGCCCCGGCTCCCGCCTTCACCTGCGCGCGGCGGCTGGCGCCCTTCTCTTCCTTCTTCATCTCGCGGAGCTTGGCGGGCGAGAACGGCGCGAGCGAACTGTCCGACCAGCCGCGATACCAATCCTCGGCGGCCACGTTCGAGGACTGGTGGAGCCGTTCGGTCTCCATCCGGGCCTCGTCGGGCGTCATCAGCACATACGGGGTGATGAGCACCAGCAGCTCCGTGCGCTTGCGCGTCTTGTCCTCGCTGCGGAACAGCGCGCCCAGCAGCGGAATGCTGCCCAGGATCGGGAGGCGCGTGTTGAGGGCCTGGTAGTCCGTCTGCACGAGGCCGCCGAGCACGATCGTCGAGCGGCTGGGCACGGAGATCGACGCGGTCATCTCGCGCTTGTTGATCGACGTCATCGTGCCGCTGGTGCCCACGTCCACGGGCTCGCCCAGCGTGTCCGCGGACTGGGTGATCTCGAGCGTCACATAGCGCGAGGGGTTGATCCGCGGCTTCACCTTCAGCTGGATGCCCACGTCCTTGTATTCGTAGTCCGACCGGTAGGTCCCCCCGCTCTCCGTGTCCCCCGTGCGGATCGGAATCTGCTGGCCGCTCATGATGCTCGCCTCGGTGTTGTCCGTCGTCAGGATCACCGGCGTGGCCAGCACCCGCCCCTCGCCCGAGGAGGCGACCATCTCCAGCACCAGGTCCATGTTCAGGTCCACGAAGGTGAAGAAGTAGTTCAGGCCCGAACCGCCCCCGAGCGCCCGCGTGACGGAATCGCCCGCCACCGTCGAGAAGGAATTCTTCCCGAAATTGCCGCCCCACGAGGCCAGCGGCTCGCGCACGCTCACCCCGCCGTTCGCGCCCGCGGTCCGCTGGCTGTAGGCCGTCATCGACTTCTGCAGCCAGTTCACGCCATAAGCCGTGTTGTTGTTGAGGTTCACCTCCAGGATGACCGCCTCGATCAGCACCTGCGCCAACATGATGTCCACCTTCTTGATGATCTCCTGCAAGGCGGCGATGTCGCCCTTGGTGCCCATCAGCATCAGCGTGTTGGTGCGCTTGTCGGCCAGGATCTTCGTGTTGGGCGAGAGCTGCCCGATCTTGCTGGCGGCCGCCTCGCCCGCGGCCTGCCGCACGCGGTCCGTCGCCGCCGCGCGCGCGCGGACATAGTCTTCGAGCGCCTTCGCCCGCGTGTCGGTGGCCGCCGCCCCGTCGCCCGCCGCCGCCCCGGCGCCCGTGGCCTTGTCGGCCTGCGCCGAGCCGATGAAACTGTTCAGCAGGCTCTCCATCTCGGTGGCGTCGGCAAACTCCAAGGCGAGCACCTGCACGATCACCTCCGGATCCACCGGCCGGTCCAGCACCGCCACGATCTTGTCGAAGAACACGAAGTTGGAGGGGCGCGAAATGACGATGATGATGTTGGTGCGCTCGTCGGCCAGGATCTTGACCTTGCCTTGCACGATGCCCCGCTCGGCCATCGCCGCTTCGATCGCCGCCGCCGTGTCCGCCGCCGGGGCCTCCGCGGCCGCCGGCTGCCGGGCGCGGATCATGCTCGCCGGCCGCCGGACCGCCGCCGCCGCCGGCTGCGCGACCTGCGCCACTTCTTCCTTCTTCTCCCCGTCGCTGACCAGTTCGTTCAGGCGCGAGGCGATCTCCGAGGCCTTGGCGTGCTGGATCTCATAGACGCGCGTCTCGATGCGCGTCTCCGTGGGCTGGTCCACCATCTCGAGGATCTCGTAGATCCGCCTGAGATTCGCGGAGGTCTCCGTCACCAGCAGGCTGTTGATGCGGTCGAACCGCTGCACCTTGCCGTAGCCGTGGAGCATGGCCTGCACGATGGTCATCGCGTCTTCCATCTCCAGATATTTCAGGGCGACCAGCTGGCTGACCAGCGCGTCGCTGTCGGGATGGCCGCCTTCCGGAGCCTCCTTCTGGATCGCGAGGCCTTCCGTGGTGGCGTTGGCGATCGGCACCACGCGGTAGAAGCGGCTCCCCAGCGGCACCAGCGCGAGGTTGTTCATCGAAAGCAGGCTGTCCATCGCCTGGATCATCTCGGCGCGGGTCAGCTTCGCCACCTTGGCCTTGAAGGTGAACGTGGCGTTCACCCCCGGCGCCTTGATCATCGTGCGCCCGGTCAGCTTGGAATACTCATCCAGGAACTGGTCGATCGGCGCGTCCTGGAACTTGGGCGTATACCCCAGATCGCCATCCTCCATCATCGCGGTCTCCGTGGCGAAACCGTCCGGATCTCCTCCCGCGGCGGGTGCCCCGGCCTCGGCGGCCCGGGCCGCCCGCAACTGCTGGATGCGCGCGCGCGCCGCGTCGGCCGGCGAGGGCGCCGGCGCCGCCGGAGCCCCTTCGGGCGGAGGCGGAGCCAGCTCCGGCTCGGGGGCCATCTCCTGCGCGAACACGGGCGCCGGCAAGGAGGCGAGGATGAACGCCGCGGCCAGCAGCCAAGTCAGGCCGCGGGCGGACTTTGAAATGCGGGTGGACATCATGGTCGTTCCATTAGGGTTGTGCCGCTTCTTCCTCCGGCGCGGGGCCGGCGGCTTCTGGCTTGCTCTCCGTCCCGCCGGCTTCCCGGCGATACGCATAATCCATCGCGAAAGTCCCTTTCAGGCGGCCAGCCGGCGTTCCTTGTCCGCCGACGGGCTGGATCGACAGCTGGCGCACATCCGACACCACGCCCTGCGACTGCTGCGCATGCAGGAAATTCACCAGCGCCATCAGATCCCCCTCCCAATAGCAGGTGATGGACGTCTCGTACAGATCTCCCGCCTGCCGCTCGGCATCCGCCTCCCGTCGCGTCAGCACCAGCCCCTGCTGGCCCACCATCTTCTCCAGCGACGGCATCAGCTCCGACTCCGCCCGCTTCCCCGCCGGAAAAACCGGCAGCCCTTTTCGGAACTCCGCCAAGCGCGACTCCACCGCCTCCCGGCTGTCCAGCAGCTGCTGCGCTTCCGCCTGGCGGGCCTGCAGATCTTCGCGCTGCGCCCGGAACCCGGCCCATTCCTGGATTTTCGGGTCCAGCGCCAGATAGGTCAGCGCCAGCACCACCACCCCCGCAGTGGCGAACAACAGATTCAGCTCGCGCGCGGCGATCTTCACGATTTCTCCTCGCCGGTCCCCGGCAGGCGGATCGTGATGCCGAATTGCGAACTCGCGCCCCGGGGCGTGTTGCGCGTGCTGATGCCTTCGGACTTCACCTCGGAAAACAGCTCCATCCGCTCCAGCGCCTGGATGAACTCATAGACCTTGTTCGGCGAATCCGCCTCTCCCCGCAGCGAAAGCGAAATCCCCTTGCGATACACGAACGAGGTCAGGTCCATCCCCTGCGGCAGCGCCCCCGACAGCACCCGCAGGCATTCCAGCGCCGAATAGGTGCGGTCGGCATACTGCGCGAATTCCATCTCTTTGACCCGCAGCCGCCGGATCTCCAGCGCCGGCCCCTCCATCGCCGCGACCGTCGCCTGCAGCCGCGCCAGACGGCCCCGCTGCACGTTCAGCAACGTCCAGAACAGGCCCAGCGCCAGCAGCCAGGCCGCCAGGAAAACCGTGGCCGCCCGCATCAGCTTCCGCCGGGTCTGCCGCGCCACATCCGCCGCGCGCCAGGTCTCCGGCGCCAAATCCATCGCCAGCAGCTTGGCCGGCTCCGTCAACCGCCGCGCCACGCCTTCCGACGCCGTCGGCAGCTCCTCCAGCGCATGCGTGAACAACGCCTCCAGCCCGAGCGCGCCCCGCAGCGGTTCCGCCCAATCCGCCGGCACCTCCGCGGCATGGAAGACATGCACCGTCAGCAGGCCCGCCCCCCCCCACTCCGTCTCCAGCGCCGTCAGGGAATAGCTCATCTCTTCCGCGCACTCTCCGAGCCATTCGGCGCGGGCCACCGCCTCGTCCCCGGCCAGCGGCGCGGGCAGCGAGCGGAACAGCAGCGGCATCCCGTCCCGCGCCACCACCATGTCCAGACCGGAAACCGCCGCGCGCAGGAAAACCTGGGACCCGTGCGACGGAACATGTCCGCCATGCTTCAGCCCCCACCACCAGCCCAACACCTCCACATCCACCACGTCCGGCGGCGCCCCCGCCTCTTGGAACGGATGCCCGGCCGCCTCCACGACCTCGCGGCGGACCGCCGCCATCGCCACCAGCGACGACGCCCCCGACGCATCCAGCACTTCCGCGCCCAGCGCCATCGTCTCCACCGGAAACGGCGAAAACCGGTCCGTCTGCAACTCGGCCATGCCGCGCAGCTCCGCCGCGTCCGTGCTCGGCAGCAACGCCACGCGCAACAAGACCCGCTCGGTCGGCAGCGCCACGGAAATCTTCCCCTTGAACTTCCGCAGATGCGGCTTGAGCGCCGCGGCCGGCACCGCGCCGCCCCCCCCTTCGGAAGCGGGCAGCGTCGCGCTCCCCTGCTCCGACACCTCCCACGCCTCCTTCACGCGCCGCAACACCGTCCATTCCAGACGGTTCTGCTGCACGCAAATGCCGGTCATCCACGAAGTGGCCATTCCTAGAAATTCCTCACCCTTTTCAATTCTCCATTCTATCTCCGCCGCCCGCCCCAAGCAACCGGATTCCTCGCCCCCCGCCCAAAAACATCCCCCGCCGGGTTCCGGCGGGAGGGGCTCCTCCGAATTTCCGCCGCCGGGCTCCTGAATTCTTCCTTGCCCCGCGCCCCTCCCTTCCCGCACACTGGACGACGGCATGTACAGATTGGTTTTTCTATCCGGACGCTACGAGGGCAAGCGCCTCGTGGTCCGCCAAGCCGTCACCTTGGTCGGCCGCGATGCGGAATGCCATCTGCTCCTGCCCGACGACGCCACCCTCGCGCCCCGGCACGCCCGCTTCGAGGAACGCGGGACGGGCGTCTTCCTTTCCAGCCTCGCGCCCGAACATCCCGTCGAACGCAACGGCGCGCCCGTGCGCGACACCCTCCGGCTCGCCCACAACGACGTGCTGGTCCTCGGCCAAACCCGCATCCAGTTCCAAGACATCATCGCCCCCCACCCGCGCCTCCGGCCCAATCCCGGCCTGCTGCAGCCGGCCACCTTGCTGCTGGCCGCCGCCATCCTCGCCCTCGAACTGGGACTGCTCGCGTTCCTGGTGGATTGGCCCCGCCATCTCATCCGGCCCGAAACCGAGACCGAAGACCTCGCCCGCGCGCAGGAGATCCGCGCTCTCCGCGAAGCCGAAAACGCCGCAACCGGCGCCGTCGCCAAGGCCGACGCCTCCGCCTCCGTCGTCACCCTCCCCGGCACCCCCCCGCCCGCCGCCCCCCCCCGCACCAACGC
>SABN01000198.1 GCA_009928955.1 Opitutia bacterium
CGTCAGTCTCGCACGGCTCGGAGACGCATCAAGGACGCTTCGCGCCGCCTCCGGCGGTGGCCTACGGCCCTCCTTGACCCGCCTCCTTTTCCGCCGTGCAAGCCTGCCGCCAATGGCTGATAAGAGGCCAGACCATCAATCCATGGAAAGGAAAAACCGATGTCTTACGATACTCAATCCCCTCTCTTCCCCCTCGGTCAGATCATGACCACGCCGGGCACAAACAGGGCCTGTCTTTCGAGACCCTACATTCTCTTGTGTCTGACCCGGCATCAGCACGGCGATTGGGGGCATCTCTGTAAAGAGGACGCCGCCGCCAATGATGAAGCCGTCCGGAGCGGGGGGCGCATTGTATCCGCCTATCCCATCGACCCGGCGCGCCCCTGCAAGGGATACGGTGAGAACTGCCTTTGGGTCATCACCGAGTGCGACCGCAGCATGACCACGATCCTGCTCCCTTCCGAGTATTGATCGGCTGTCGAGCTGACCGACCGGGCGGGGCCTTCCCAGGTCCCGCCCTTGCTCCGGTCCCCTGCCCTGCCCCGATGTTCTTCCTTTTCCCACGGCCCTCTTGCGCCAGCCTTTGGCTGGCGAGGCGGCGAAGCCGCCTGACGGGCCGCCGACCCATCGAGGGTCAGCGGCCCGTTTTTGCGGTGGATATGTCCCGGCTCCAATGGCGAACGGGAGTGGCTCCTGCTATGCTCGCGGCACGGATAGCAAGATGTGTTTTTGTGACACAAAAACCCTCCGCTCCGCTGCGGGTCTTTGGTCCAAAAACGCCATCTTGGCAAGGGGGGCGACCCCCCGTTGCATCCCCCCTGCGCGCCCTTCGCGGGCGTCGTCCGTCACCATCAGGACCGGGTTCCTCCCGATCCGCGTTCCGGTTCTCCGCCGGGACGCGCCGACAGAAAGTGAGGTTCGACCATGGCGCGGCCATCAAAACAGACGCGCGAGAAGCGCGACCATTTTTTGACCTTGCGGCTCACCGACGAGGAGCAGCGCGCTATTCATGCGCGCGCGGCGAACGTCAACGCCACGCCATCCGTTTTCGTTCGAGAAGCCGCCCTCGGCGCGAAGCTGCGCATCGTGCAATCGCCCCCGACCTTGCCGTTTGCCGCCATCGAGGAGCTGCGGCGCATCGGTGTCAATCTGAACCAGCTTGCGCGCATCGCCAATGCCACCGGCGAGATGCCCGCGCGGCTGGAGCCGCTGCTGGAACAGATCACCGCCCTCTTCGACGAGGCCATCGACCGGGACATGGATCGCCTCGAAGCTCTGGATGCCAAGGACGCGACCGATCCCGCGGTGTTGACCGGCGAATAAGCCGTCATGATCGCCAAAGGTATTCTCGGTCGCTCGTTCAAAGGCACGGCGGCTTACCTGCTGCACGACAAGGCGCACGCGCGCACATCCGAGCGCGTGGCCTGGACGCACACCGAGAACCTCATCACCAGCAACGTCGCGCGGTCATGGCGCGAGATGATCTGGACGGCGGAGCACGCGGAGACCCTCAAGCGCGAGAGCGGCCAATCGAGCGCCGGGCGCAAGGCCGAGCTCCCCGTCTATCACCTCTCTTTGTCCTGGGCTCCCGACGAGACCCCGGACCGCGAGGAGATGGTCAGCACGGCGCGCGAAGCCCTCAAGACCCTCGGTCTGGACACGCATCAGGCGCTGATCGTCTCTCACAACGACGAGCCGCATTCTCACGTTCACATTCTGGTCAACCGGGTGAACCCGGAGACCGGGGTGATGAACCGGCTTTCGCGCTCCAATCGCAAGCTCTCGGCCTGGGCGCTCGACTACGAGAAGACACAGGGGCGCGTGCGCTGCGCGCAGCGTATCGAGAGCAATCGGGCACTCGCGCGCGGTCAGAAGCCGCGCCATTCGGATCAGGTCATCCGCGACGCCTGGAGCGGATCGGATTCCGGGCGGGCGTTCCAGTCGGCGCTGGCCGAACAGGGTTACATCCTTGCGCGGGGAAACACGCGGATCGTGGTGGTGGACCCCGCCGGCAAGGCGATCAATCCGACGCGGCAACTGCGCGGGGTGAAGGCGGCGGAGGTCAAGGCCCGGCTCCAGGACCTCGACACCAAGGCCCTGCCGAGCGTCGAGGACGCGCAGGCGCGGCAGTACGACCGGGTGCAGGAGACCGAGCGCGTGCGCGCGGCGGCGACCCCGCAGGAACGGGCCGTAGGGAAGAAAGAAGCGCAGGCGGGGGCGCTGCGGGAGGCGTTTACCGAGGCGGCGGGGGGTGCGGCGGCGGACGTGTCGCGCGCGGAAGAGACCGGCGCGTCCGAGACGAAGACCGAGGCCAGGGCCGAGGAGGTTCCTCTCCGGGAGGACTACAACGCCGCCTGGGAGCAGGCGGTGGCCGAGGCCGCCCTTGCCAAAGAGGCGGCGCGGGAAGCCCGCGACGCCTTCGCCGAGGCCGCCCGGCAGGAGACGGGCGCGGTGCAGGCGCAGGAGGCCCCGCCGGCGGACGCCGGGTCCGAAGCGCTGCCCTTGCGCGAGGATTACAACGCCGACTGGGAACAGGCGGTGATCGATGCCGCCATGGAGCAGGAGGCGGTTGCCCGGCATACGCGCGAGCGCAAGGAGAAGGCCGCGCAGGGCGA
>SABN01000199.1 GCA_009928955.1 Opitutia bacterium
CGCGTCTGCCGGAGCCCCTTGTAGCTGCTCACCTTCATCGGCACGATGATCGCGTCGCCGGGCTCCACAAGCTGCCACTTCTCCTCGCCGAACTCCTTCACCCACGGCGCGGCCGCCTTCGACGCGCCCTTCACCCGCACCGCGCTCCCGTCCGCCTTCAGAATGTAGGTCCGGTCGGGGCTCGCCTCCGTCGAGTAGCCCCCCGCCATCCGGATGTACTGCGTGTGCGAGAAGCGCTTGTCGTAGATGAATGCCGACGGGTTGAGCACCGAGCCGAGCACCTGCACCGTGGAGGGGTTGGCGGGGATGTAGATCGCGTCCCCCTCCTCCAGCGGCAGGTCGTAGGGGGTGCCCTTCAGCACGGCGGAAGGGGCGATCAGCGTGGTGATCCGCCCCGCGACCTGCGTCGCGCGCAGATTTTCCAGCAGCTGCCGCTTCTGCTTGCCCTCGGCCTCCTGGATCTTCGCGTCCTCCGTGGACAGTACGGCCGACATCTCGTCCGCGCCCGTGGCCAGCAGCTCGCGCTCCATCCGGCTCACCATCTCGGCAACCTGCTTCTCCTGCGCCTCGCGCACGCTTAACCGGGTAAACACCCCGCCCCTCGGGTAGGCGCGCGACGTAAAGCCGCCGGCCCGCTCGATCAGGCTGGAGAGCCTCTCGCCGTCGTGCATGGGGTAGACGCCGGGGTTGCGCACCTCGCCGCGGATCTCCACGTTCCTCGTGAGCGTCCACTCCGGAATGCTCCGCAAAAAGACCACGTCGTTGGCCTGCAGCAGGATGTTGTGCTCCGGATCGCCCTGCATCACCCGCGACACGTTGATGTCGAAGTGCTCCCTCCTGGGTCCTTCCGCAGCGGGGGTCACGCGCGTAATCTCCCCGCTGTCCCCCGCATGGGCCAGAAGACCTCCGGTGCGCTCCAGCACGTCCTTCAAGCGCGTCCTCCCCGGAACGATGTAGTAACTCCCCGGCTTGGCCACCGGGCCGCTGATATGTACCTCCGCCTCCTGTTCCACCACGGAGAAGAGGCGGACGAAATCGCCGTCGAGAACCTTCTCCCTCCGCATCGAGTGCAGCGAACGGTCCTTCAGATCGCCCTCGAAGAAGGTGCGGTACTCCCGTCCCGTCACCCTGCGCACCTGAATACGTTCAACGGTTCCGGTCGGCGTCATCCCCCCGGCAAGGGCGATCAGGGCGTCGATACTGGTTTCTCCCTTCAACTCATATATGGCGGGCCGCCGCACGTTCCCCGCGATGGCCGCCTGCGGTCCCACCACGGGGATGAAGAGCACGTCCTCGGGCATCAGACGGATATCCCCGCTCTTGTCGCCCTTCATCAGGAAGTCGTACATGTCGAACTCGGCGACCGTGCGTTTCCCGCGCTTCACCTGGATCTTCCGCAGGGAGCCGTTCCCGTCGGGCCCCCCCGCCGCAAGCAGCGCGTTCACCAGCGTCGCCAGGGAGGAGAGGGTGTACGCCCCCGGCCTCCGCGCGTTGCCGGTGATGTAGATCTTCATGCTCTTCAGCGTCCCCAGCGAGACGTTCATCTCGTAGTTCGAGAAGTACTTGGAGAACTCGCCGTCGAGCACGTCCTGCACCTCTTCGAAGGTCAGCCCCGCCACGCCGATGATGCCCACCCGCGGGAGGGAGATATTCCCCTGCCGGTTCACCGTGGCGTTCCAGCTCCCCTCCACCATGCCCCAGACGGTGACGCGCAGCTCGTCGCCCGGCCCGACGACGTACTCGGGGTTCACCGGGGTCTCGCCGGATGGGGCGAAGGTCGACGGGGCGCCCCGGAAAAAGGAGATGCCGTACCGTTGCAGGCGACTGAGGCGCTCCTCGGGAAGCGCGCCGGTGATGAACTGTTCGAACTCGCCCATAGCCTCGGAACCGTCCGTGTCGCCCGTTTCCGGAAGAGGCGCAACGGGAGCGGCGGGAGCCCCGGCAGATGGAGCGATGGGCGCCCCCTCCAGAAGCAGCGGGGCGGGGCCCGCGCCGGGAAGCGCGCCGCCCGCGTCCCCTCCGGGCGCGGCCCCCTCCGTTTGGGCGGCCGAAGGCGCGCCTCCAAGCCCTGCAAGCAAAAGCAGCAAAAAGATACACACACTCGCTCTGCGCATGTTCACTGTAAAAAACCTCCTCGATTTCGACCTGAAACGACGTGCGTCAGGGAAAAACACATCCGCACACATGAATTCATCATGGGATTATACGGGCTCCACACCGCTTCCGCAAGGGTAATTGTCCGTGCGCACACGCATTATATAATGTAGAGAGGCGGCGCTCCCTTTCCGGGTTTTTCCGGTTGTGCCGGTATTCCCAGGTTTCATGATTTGTGCTATGATAAGCTTCAATTTGAAGCGCTTCTAAAAAACGGGCTGATTTCCGCATTCGCCCGATACGAAAGGATTCTTTCCGTGCGAAGACTTGACCGGTTGTCGCGATTGCCCTACATAAAAGAAGTGATCGACCTGTTTCTTGCAGCCCTCGCGGCCTGGGGAGCGTTTGTCCTCAGGCTCGATATTCCGTTGCCGCTGCTCTACCACCGCAGCATCTGGATGTACGTCCTTGCCGCTACGCTGCTCAAAACGCTCATCAACGTGTCCTTCAACCT
>SABN01000200.1 GCA_009928955.1 Opitutia bacterium
ACATGCCTCCCCCACCCTCCCGATGAACTCCTACGACGTCTTGGTGATCGGCGCCGGCCATGCCGGCTGCGAAGCGGCGCTGGCCGCGGCGCGGCTGGGCGTCCGCACGGCCCTGGTCACGATGGATCCGGCGGCCGCCGCGCGGATGTCCTGCAATCCCTCCATCGGCGGCATCGCCAAATCGCACATGGTCTTCGAGCTCGATGCCCTCGGCGGCGAGATGGCCTTGAACACCGACTGCACCGGCATCCAGTTCCGGGTGCTCAATCGCCGCAAAGGCCCCGCGGTCCGCGCCAACCGGGTCCAGTGCGACAAGCCGGCCTATTCCGCCCGCATGCACGCCGTCCTGCAGGCCCAGGACCATCTGACCCTGATCGCCGACCAAATCGAGGCCGTGCAGGTCCAAAACGACCGAATTTCGGGCGTTTTGGGCCAAAAATCCGGCTTTTTGGAAGCCCAAGCCGTCATTTTGACCGCCGGGACCTTCCTGCGCGGCAAAATCTACGTCGGCAAGACCGTCGTCTCCGGCGGCCGTCTCAACGAGCCGTCCGAGGACCGCCTGAGCCTCCAGTTGCAGGAGCTGGGCTTCCGGATGGAACGCCTCAAGACCGGCACGCCGCCGCGGCTGCACCAGGACAGCATCGACTACGACAAGATGCTGATCCAGCCCGGCGAAGAGCCGCCGCCGTTTTTCGGCTGGCGCTGCCGGTCCGCCGCCCGAACGTTCCACGTGGAACAATCCGGGTCCGGAACCGGTCCGCCCGCCGGCCAATCCCTGAATGTTCCACGTGGAACAATCCCGCTGCCGCCGTTCGCGCCCTGGGTCCCGGGATCCAACCAGATCCCGTGCTGGCTGACCCATACGAATCCCCGGACGATCGAGATCATCCAGTCGCACCTTTCGGACTCGGCCCTGTACGGCGGCCTCATCGAAGGCACCGGCGTCCGTTACTGTCCGTCCATCGAGGACAAGGTGGTCAAGTTTGCGGCCCATTCAGACCACCATGTCTTCGTCGAGCCGGAGGGCAGGGGAGTGCCGGAAGTCTACCCCAACGGCACCTCGAACAGTCTGCCGCTCGAGGTGCAGCTGGACATGATCCATTCCATCCCCGGCCTCGAGCGCGCGGAGTTCCTGGCGCCCGGTTACGCCATCGAATACGACTTCTTCGATCCCACCCAGTTGACGCACACCTTGGAGACGAAGCGGGTAGGGGGGCTCTATTTCGCCGGGCAAATCAACGGCACCACCGGGTACGAAGAAGCTGCCGCGCAAGGGTTTATGGCCGGCGCGAACGCCGCCATGCATCTACTTGGGAGGGAACGGGTTGTATTGAAGAGGCACGAGGCCTATATCGGCGTGCTGATCGACGACCTGGTGACGAAGGGCACGAACGAACCGTACCGGATGTTCACTTCGCGCGCGGAACACCGCCTGCTGCTGCGGCAGGACAACGCCATCTTCCGGATGGCGCCCCACGCGGAACGGCTGGGCCTCGTTCCGGCCGACCGCCTGCGCGAGGTGCGGGCCATGGAAGCCGCCATCGCCAAGGAAATCGACCACTTGAACCGCAGCCACTTCGAAGGCGCCTCCTTGGCGCAAATCCTGAAGCGGCCGGAAATGGATTATGCGACGATGTCGAAGCGAAATCCCGATCTGCCCCCGGAAGTGGTGGAGCAGGTGGAGTTCGAGCTGAAGTACGAAGGCTACGTCGCCCGCGAACGCCGCCAGATCGAAAAGGCCGAACAAGTCGCCCGCCAACGGATCCCCGCGGACTTCGATTATCACGTCCTCCGCGCCTTGCGCTACGAATCCCGCGAGAAACTTTCCGCCATCCGCCCGACGGACCTCGGCCAGGCCGCCCGCATCTCCGGCGTCACCCCCGCCGACATCGCCATCCTCTCCGTCTGGCTCAAGAAGTGCGGAACTTGAATCGTCGCCGCCCGGATTCCGGTTTTCGCCTCCACCTCGATTGGGGATTGTTTTATAAAACAATCCCCATTTCGGCGGGACCGTTTTGAACGAATCCGATGTAAATCGGTGGAATTATTCAGCGCGCCAGCAGCGTCAGCGCCATCTGGGCGACGGGCCCACCCGCGTCGGCCCAGCGGGCCGGGAACGCATCGGGTTGGGCCAAATGGGCATTCAGCTTGGCCATTTGAACCGAATCGGGCAAATGCGCCCGCGCGCGTTCGGCCGCCGCTTGCCAGGCGGGATCAGCGTTGGGCAGGCGGGCCGCGGCCTGCAAGGCCATGCCAGCCAGATAACGGGTGAAGTCCGCGCCGGAAAAGTCCGCGCCATAATTTCCGTCTTGTCCCTGCTGCGCAATGAGATAAGCAATTCCTGACCGGATGGTTTTTGCCTGCGGACCGCGGATCGGCATCGTTTCGTCCGGCATCAGCGCCAGCAACGCCAGCGCCGTCACGCTCACGTCGTAGCGCGCGCGCAACTGTCCAGCGTCCGCGGACCACCCGCCGTCGGCGCGCTGGGCGGCCATCAGAATTTCGACGGGCGAGGGGCCTTGAGCCACGGGCGCCGGCGCGCGCAGCCACCAGAAGCTCGCGCCGCCCAGCACGACCAGCGCCGCCGCCGCGCGCCACAGGACGTC